>JAGLOF010000055.1 GCA_023139105.1 bacterium | reverse complement strand
TACAGTTTTGACTTCCGTTGACACCTGAACATTAATAGATTCAAGTCGTTTCAATAGTGGATCAAATAATTTAGTAAGTGTACATATACCTTGACCGATAAATAAACCCACGGCTGTCCGCTTGGGATGGTCTGCCATGACACTATCCAAAGCACGCTTTAAATTCTTTGTTCCATTTGACAAATCAGAAAGTAACGATGTCATCACGCTCTCCCTTCTGACTGAATTGAACCTGGTACAAACCCATAATCGCTTGCCAACCTTCTCTCAAATTGAGCTAATCCAGTATCTGGAAAAACCCTTTTTGAAACGCCTCCATCCTTAAAATCAATTTTATTTTGTTCCTTTACGATGAATCGTATGAGCTCTATGGCCTCATGTCTATTAAATCCATACACACCTTTCTTCACCCGATACAATAATAGTGATTGTCGAATATATCCAACCAGTACTACAAAAAAAACATACAGTGGAAAACTGTTTAAACCAACATTATATTGCTTGGTAAAAATTGTTATAACTAAACTGATCATGAAAATATATGTAGCATACATTACATTAGAATGATTTCTACTAACCAAAATTTTAATTATTTCTAAACCTGGATATCTTAACTTTTTTTTCTCGAAATTTACTATAAAAGTATCACCTTGTACTTTATGAAGAATTCTAAAGAATAAAATTAAAAAAAGTAATGTTGAAAGTAGGCCCACTAATTGGCTCGAAAAAACAACTGCACATCCAACCCCGACAAAGAATACGACAAGACTAATTATTACATAATATTTGAACCCTGGTGTTAACACAATGACTAACTCTCTTTTTGGTAAAGTTTTTTTCATTACTGCACTCCTATTTATTGCAATTAAATCATAATGTCAGAATTCTTATATGCTTTGATTATTACATGTGGATTAGAAAGAACAATCGTAGTTGTTGTAGATGGACTTTGAAGTGCAGACTTTATGATAGTATAAAAAAGTGCCATTACTACAAAAAAACGGTTGGTTGGTCCCAAATCTAATTTATATTCCATAGTCCAATCAGTATAGGATTTAATAGCTTTATTAGGCACCTTTTACCTCCCTCAAATTATTATTACATAAAATTATTTTATTTCAAGATCATCTCGCACATAAAGATTAACAATTTCAAAAAAATGTAACTATTTGTATTTGCTAACCAGATATTAACCAGAAAAAACGGTTTCAATAAACATTGATAAACCGTTCAATATATTTCCAAGCTTATCAATATTTATCCCTGTCTTTTATCCAATATCCATATCCAATTTAAAACCTTACCTGACAGGCCCATCCCAATCACCCCCACAAACAACAAAAGGGAATACCCCAACATCCCCATCACCACATCAGATGCCGGTCAAACACATGACATGCCGGGATGATATAATACATCCAGACACGGGCACGACCCCTTCCCCAAAGGACGCACCAGTGTTTAATTACAGAAAATTTTAAAAAAAGAATAAATGAAAACGTACTACTGATATAGATAGTGTAACAAATTATTTCAAATTACACAAAGATAAATCAACGTATTGACTTAATTCAGCAACGTACAGGTAGATTTTTAAAAAGAAATAAAAAAAGCATATTGTAAAGTAGACTAACAAAGATAATATACATGATAGATAAAGTCAAGAACTTCTTGCCTGATAATTGAAAAAACCCTGTAAAAAATTGACTCCGGATAGTACTTCCGGGTCTTCAGAAAAATATATTTATTGCTATTCAACCATTTAAATTACAGATAGAATCAACAAAATAAATGAGCTAATCTTTCAGCAGCATATATAGCCTCAACCATA
Organism: bacterium; assembly: GCA_023139105.1. GTDB lineage: Bacteria > Zhuqueibacterota > QNDG01 > QNDG01 > JAGLOF01 > JAGLOF01. Next base: position 27,021 of record JAGLOF010000055.1, on the reverse strand, counting down.
CCGGATGCATCTGCCATATTGCGGCCTGCAATGTCAAATGCAGTGCCATGATCCACGCTGGTACGGAGAAAGGGCAAACCCAGAGTCAGGGCGACAGTACGATGAAAATCCAGAGTCTTTATGGCTATGTGACCCTGATCATGATATAGCGAGAGAACACCGTCAAAACGGCCTTCTCTGGCTAAATGGAAAACACTGTCAGCCGGTACAGGCCCTGTTACATAGAGCCCCTGCCGTTGAAGAGACTTGATAACAGGTTTGATAATAGTATCATCTTCATTACCAATCAATCCACCGTCACCGCCATGAGGATTTAATGCAGCCACAGCCAGTAGAGCATCTTTAACGCCCATCTGATGAAGATGAGCCAGACACTGGCGTATACCTGCTTCCAGTAGTTCACTGGTTATAGAGTCAGCCACTGCGCGCAAAGGCAAATGGCGCGTTAAAAAGAAAATACGCAGATTATCCAATATAAAAACCGTAGTAGCTTCATCTGCCTTTGTAATTCGTTTTAGCATTGTTGTATGATCAAGATCTGATGCTCCACCTGCACGAAATGATTCCTTATGTATAGGCCCGGTCACCAACGCATCAACTTTATTATGCATTACAGCATCAATTGCAAGACGCAGACTGGCCCATGCAGATTGACCGCAGACAGCATTAATCTGGCCCATCATCGGTGTCTCGTGAAGAATGTCCGGAGAGAAAAAATCTACTGTATCAGGACATTCTAATCCCGTCTGTGTTTCAGCTGCGCCTATTGCTGCTGAATCGCCAAATAAAGTTATCTGGCAGCAAGTATTCAGATCTATTTGATGCAGTGCTTTCAACACAATCTCAGGTCCTATACCGGCAGGGTCACCCAGGGTTATGCCAAGACGTATAATTTCTGATCTATCACTCATCTTCTCTCCTTGAGAATAGTGAAGATGTTATTGACCTGTACGTGATTGTTGTACTAATTTTATAAAAAGCCATCCACTGAATACCAGCAGCATTCCCACAACCAGTGTAGCAACCAGTACCATACCGATCAATGTAATTGCATCCTTGGCAGCGGACTGCCGTTTCCTCTGCAATATATCTGCAATTATAATATCATAGAGAAGCTTACCACCAAAAATAACAAAACACAATATGCCCAGTGCCACACGCCATACATCAATCGGGCCGACATTCGCATTTCTGAGGGGCAGAAGCAGAGCTATTGTCAATACCCATTTGGCAATTTCAAAAACTGTGGATTTCCAGCCGGCAGGGGGATCCAAACGTCTTTTATCATCCATTATCACTCTCCAGCCAGAATGCATCTTCATAATGTTTAATAGAATATCGGTCGCCTGTCAATGATACTGCTACTACATCAAAACGACAATCCATTTCTTCTGACTGCTGCATAAGATATGCAGAGGCCACCTTGCCAATCTGCCGCTGTTTTCTAATGTCTACGCGCAGCTCCGGTGGGCCGTATTTATTTGATCTCCCGCTCTTGACTTCTACAAACACCAATGTATTGCCATCTCTGGCAATCAGGTCTATCTCACCACGTTCGTTTTTCCAATTCCGTTCAATAATTACCATATCTTTATTAATAAGATATTGTGCAGCGGCAATCTCTCCATCGCGGCCTGTCTTTTTCCTGCTATGGCTCACGCTCTCCCTCCCCAGCTGAAGGAACGACGATGAATGGGACATGGGCCGTATTGTGAAATTGCTGCACAATGGGCCTGGGAACCATAACCTTTATGGCCTGCAAAACCATATTCAGGATAAATTTTATCAAATTCAATCATCATATTATCTCTATACACTTTTGCCAAAATTGATGCAGCCGCAATTGAGTAGCATTTGGCATCTCCTCCGGCAATTGCCGTCTGCGTCAAGGGAAGATTGGCAATACCGAGGCCGTCAACCAGTACATGATCAACTTTCAGGCCTAGGTTATCAATAGCCTCAATCATGGATAGATGTGTAGCTCTACGAATATTCATCTCATCTATGATTTCTGAATCCACAATGCCAATACCGGTTGCCAGGGCTTTTTCTTTTATTAGTGGAACAAGATATGTACGCTGCCTGGCCGTGAGGCGTTTGGAATCATCAATACCAGGGATATATATATCTTCGGGAAAAATTACTGCAGCCGACACTACCGGGCCAGCCAGAGGGCCGCGGCCCACCTCATCTACTCCTGCAAGCAGTTTAAGATCTCTATTCCATAATCTTTTTTCAAACTCAAGCATGCTGATAATGCGTTTCTGTTCTAATTCAGGATCCCTGAAACGTCGTGCAATATTTTTATCTATTTCAGTCAATTTTTTCTCTATTTTTTTAAGCATATACAGCCCGAAACTACTTTAATTTGTATCTGCCAAAATTCCATTTAGGCCTGTTTATTTTTGCATCGAGCAAGTGTAGATCTGCACACTGGTTATATGTATGCAAACCTTTTAATTTTTTTAGCCAATGAGGATGAAGCCGGTGCACTACTTTTTCTCTATAGTGCTCTGTATTCCATTCAATAATTTGATTTACCTGCATGCCTACACCATAACCTTCACGCGTTGTAATCTGCGACATACGAAATGTCTCTCCATTGTGTTCATATATCCGGCCAGCAGGACGGGAACCGGCTGCACTTGAAATGATGGGGTTTTCCGGATGTGATCTGTAATCATCTGAAAATGGTGTATCTGCATAAAAGAGAAATAATTCATCAGAAAAATTACTGCCTTCAACACTCTGCATGTTTACAAACATCCACCATTTTTTATTATAAAAATGTAGTGTTGCATCAACGGCTATGACATCTTGCATCAATGTTTTATGCAATTCCCATTTATCGGGAAAGTGAACACATTTGTACGTTTCAATAGTTTTATTAGAAAATGTCTCGGGAATCATATACAATTCATCTTTGTACTCCAGGAGAAAGGGGTAGGACATATGATATGGCCTCTCAAGAACTATTCTTGGTGTAGTATAGCTGCCGTTTTTCTCCATCTCAATAAGAGAAATAACTCCTTTGCCCATGGATTGAATATACTCTTCAATGAAGATAAAGTATTTCCCATTACGGAAAACTGCAAAAGGATCAGCCCAGAATCTATCCTTGGGCGGCAGCATGGGTTTATATCTCCAAAATGATGAAAATCTATTTTTCCCGATACGGAAAAACAGTAGCCACTGCTCCCGATAAAATTTATCTACAATCTTCCATTTTATTGTTCTAAACAGAAAACCGGGGAAAACAGCCATAAATTGCCCGTTATCAGGCTCGTGATATAGCGGCTGATCATAAAATGGTATCTGAGCATTCTTGCAGGAAATATCTTTAAAAAACTTCTCCTCACCTTGTATGTAGAGCCTCTTGACAACTACGGGTAGCATAGATGATGATTTCCAGAAAAAATTATTACAGTTTGCTAAAACAGAACAGGGATCTGTTGCTGACCAGGATCGTGCCAGAACTGTTCCCGAGTCCAGGTCACTACTCAATATCTGAAGTATGGATCCACACAAAGGTTCACCCTTCATAACCTCCCAGAATCCGGGAGGACCACCTCGATTTATCTTATTATCACCATGATGAAAAGACCAGATTCCATATCTGGCTACATTTAATACATCTCCCCGTAGTATTCTAAAACCAAGACGTATTAAAATATCGACATCATGCTGCTTTATTACTTCAATATCCTGAGATGAAAGACGATCACTAAAACGTGTCTTTTTTGGTGTAACTTCAATTATTGATGAAGCATCTATATTTTTATACCAATTCATTAGTTCAAAGGCATCTGGTTTGAGCATGTTAAACTTCTTCTCAAAGCGCATATACAGCCTGTATAAAAATAAATGTCTGTTCCTAAATAACCGTTTTATTGCATTATCATCGGACACTGTAGTCTTATTCATGACATAGAGCACAATATCGGCATATTCGGACTTGCGCAATTGTTCAAGCATTGAATATGCCCAGGCATCAATCTCCCAACTGTCGAGTAAAACACCAATTCTTATCTTTTGTTGATGCGAATGCTTCATATTTTTCCCTGGTGTAAAATTCTTATGATGTTAAATCCTTTTGGCGACAGACGGTTAATACAAATCTTGCTGCATCCGTTAAATTTTGCAAATTGATTAATAACTTGAACAAGTTCATCTTTAATAGCATCAAAATCAACAAAATTATCTTCAAAATGTAACAAATGTATTATCAGTGTCCCTGTTCTCTTATCAGCCTTTGCATCCATGCGAGCTATAAAGTGTGTCCCCCGGAGAATTGGCAGTACAAAGTAACCAATTTTCCTCTTTGCCTGAGGCATATAACACTCCAGGGTGTAATCAAAACCAAAGAGCCGCTGAATACGTTTTCTCTGTATTATCAGATTATCAAATGGTGAAAGGATGGAAATCATCTGAGTTGACATATTGGCACTGGAAAGCCTGTCAATTAATTTTTGAGTAGTATAATTTATAGTTTTATCATCACCATCTATCAATATCTTGATTGCTTCTCCTTCTTCAAGTTGTTCAATCAAACACCTTTTAACAACAGCTTTATCAACAGCCAGCCAATCCGAATCCCGCGCTGAATCCGGCTGCATAAATTTCAATATCTCTCTTTCTGTTGCTATTCCCAATGAATTAAGCGCACGATGAACCAGAAAATGCCCTACCTCCATCGGTGTTGGCATTGTTATGTTGATATTCGAAGGAAGAATTCGTTCCCTTAAATCATAAACTTTCTGAAAATTACGTCGTTGGGATATCATGAGGTCACCCCGCCAAAATAACAGTTCCAAAGCTGCCTTGGCCGGTTTCCAATCCCACCATGTCCCTCCATGTCCGGATTCTGATTTGAAATCTTTTGAGCTTAACGGACCTTCCTTCCGTACACGCTTGAGTACATCATCTACAATATTTGCTGCTTTTTGATGTTGGTAGACAGCCCATGGACTGGAAGGATTTTTAAAATTTTGCATGCGTGGCAGGAAAAACCTATAATCCTCCATTGGCAGATATGACATTGCATGGCCCCAATACTCAAATATACTGCGTTCTACAGCTTGAAGTTGATGCAGATTATCTGTATTATAATCCGGGCATCTTGTCCAGAGTACATGATGATGGGCACGTTGAACAACTGCAATAGTATCAATTTGAACATAACCCAGATGCTGAATTGTTTTCCTTACACCCTCTAGTCCACGACAGTGATCTCTTTTAGCATCCAGTCGTTGTGCATACAGAATCAATTGTCTGGCTTGATCAATAGTCACTGTATTGGATTTCAAGGCAATATTCATATTCCGGATATGGATTGTCATTCAGTCAATTTCATAGGTTGAAATTTCCAATATGTCAAAGACCTCCATAACCACTCAGCAGGTCCGAACTTGAAATGCTTCAGCCATATTGGAGATATCCATAGCTGCAAGGCCCATACTCCAAAGACAAATAGTATTTGCTGCCACCGCTCTACTTTACCGAATAATCCGAGACCATATCCGTAAAATATTGTAGTGCACACTATTGTCTGGCCGAGATAGTTTGAAAAGGCCATACGTCCGGTAGCAGCAAGGCGGGCCTTTAGGTGACCCATTTTAGCAGATTGCATAAGAAGCATGATCATGCATAGATAGCCGAAAGCAACACCCAGGCTGCCAATATAATTGAATTGAGAACCAAAGTACATCGATCCCGCAAGAGTCCAGCCAACATTAAAATTATGATAGATCCCATAGGCGATAAGTGAAAAACCAAGAATAAAACCGATTATCATTCCTCGCAAATAAAATGCTGATGTACGCTTTGCAGAGAATACGTCCCATTTGAATAAGGCCATACCAATAAGCATGAGACCGCCGGCGCGCCACCCAAAATACACTATAAAGACGAATGTATGCATTCCCAATGACGAATGTACTCTAAGCGGAAGCTGATCCATATATGAACCGACATAACCAGTCAATTGTGCAGTTATTGCATCAGCACCGGGATTCCACCACTGCATCATGCCGTCAATCTGTTCCTGTGGAATCTGTGAAAAAGTAGCAGCCGTCATTAAATATATGATAGTAGGAATAAGAACAAAAATCCCTCCGACTATCATCAGAGTCCTGGGCTTTAACTTTCTATAAAGATATATTGTTAATGCGCATAGAGAGTATATTACCAAAATATCACCATGCCATAATAGATAAGCATGTACAAGCCCGATAATTAAAAGCCAGAATGTACGGCGGTAATGCATACCGGCAGGCTTCATCCCCCTGGCCTCAAGACGTTGTGTGAAGAGCAGTACACCGGCTCCGAACAACATGGAAAAAAGCCCCATGAACTTTAAATCAGCCAATGCATGACTCATCATATATACAATTCGATTGATTCCTGTTAAATCGCCATATGTTGAAGGATTCATATATGCAGATTCAGGCATTGAAAAGCTCTGGATATTCATAATTAAAATACCCAGAATAGCAAAACCACGCAATACATCTAACGAAATAATACGATCTGCCAAAGATACGGGTTGAGAATATATCTTTTCTGAATTCATTGTAGTACCTTTCCCCGGATTGGAATTAAAGGATTGGAATGGGATAAAAATAATGTTTTCGATCAGAGTATGCAACAATTAACAAAATAAATGTAATTAATTCAAGCGGAAAGCTGTGAAGAGACAATAGGAATTATAAAATAGATCCTGAAACAAGTTCAGGAAGACAAAAAATAGTGCCAATAGACCAATAGCCCCCGGGGTGTTTGAGCCGTTCTTCCTCAAATTCCCCGGGGGTAATACATAGTCACTGGACTGATGAATCTTTTAACGATCCTTTTTCAATGATGAATATCCAATAGCCAATGTCGAATGTCGAAGTATGAACTCCTTGGAAATTCTACATTCGGTGTTCTGCTGTTCAATATTCGCTCTGGTAAATTTCAAGACTGAATACCTGCCGAATCACTATCCTTTGCCAATAGCCCCCGGTGTTTGAGCCGCTCTTCCTCAAATTCCCCGGGGGTAATACATCTCAGCCCATTTCAACAATAATGACATTTTCTGTTCCTGGCTCTTGCACAGGCACCGGGCCAAAAATCTCGACTCCATTGAGCTTCACGGATTTTACTCCTTTTTCAACGCCACTGGGATTTATCACCTTGATATGATAGGTGGCTGCACGCCATTGCCGTACTACATCAAATGATTTCCAATCCGGCGGAATACATGGGTCAATTACCAGCCCTTCATAGCGTGGCTGTATTCCCAGGATATAGCGGGTGGCAGCCGTATAGAACCACGAGGCAGTTCCTGTCAGCCAGGGATGCCTGGCCCGGCCGTGTGCCGTATGGTCTTTCCCCATGATAAATTGGCAGTATGAATAGGGTTCGGCCTGCCTTGTCTCGATATCATCGTTCTGATTATATGGTAACATTGCATCAAAAAACTTCATGGCCCTTTTTCCGCGGCCCAGATTACACTCGGCAATGACTGCCCAGGGATTGGGATGGCTGAAAATTGCGCCGTTTTCCTTTATCCCCTTATAAACACGGGTTACATAACCAATATCATCATCAGGGCTGGAAAATGCCGGCCAAAGCAGATGCAGACCGTATTTTGAATAAAGATATTCATCGACAGCGTCCATACATTGCTCAGCACGATCTCCGGAAGCCACACCAGAGTAAACGGCCCAGGACTGGGCATTGAGGAAGAGTCTACCCTCTTCATTCTCATGGGATCCTATTTTGATGCCTTTTTTAGTAAAACCACGCAGATACCATTCTCCGTCCCACAACATATCTTCACATGCAGCTTTGACTTTGTCTGCCATGGCAGAATATTTTTCAACATCTACATACCGACCCATATGGCGGGCTGAGTCGATAAAGATATTGATGGCCCAATAATGCATAAATGAGACCATGGCACTCTCGCCGCCGCCCAGGTTCAGGCAGTCATTCCAATCTGCCCTGAGCCCCTGACAGATGCCTGTGCTGCCAATATACTCAGCTGAGAAATCCAGAATTTTAGTAAGATGTTCATAGACAGATGCTTCACCGCCATCGGCATAGGGGATTATCATGTCAAAAAATGTAGCTTCATTGTTTTCAACTACCCATTCACAAATGGATGCAACCAGCCACAGTGCATCATCTGCACATACATCCTCCAGACCATGGAGAATATCCTTAGCACTGGGCCTGGGCACTACCGTGGGCAGCTTCACACCGGGCAGCTTCTCCTCTTCAGGATCAAAAACCTCAGGCTCGAAGAGATGAAGGCCATAACCCATGCTGGTATGTCCCTTTAGCAGTTCAACAATGCGCTGCCGGGTCTTCTCCGGATTGGAGTGCACCACTCCCATTATATCCTGTGCTGTGTCTCTATAGCCGAGACCAACACGGCCACCCACTTCTATAAAAGAACCGAAGCGTGACCAGATCACGCATATTTCTGCCTGATAGAGCGTCCATATATTGATCATGGTATTAAAGCCGGCATGAGGCGTATTGCATTGAAACACGGCCAGCTTCTCATCCCAATATGTGCGGAGTGCGGAGAAAGCAGCATCCACCTGTTGATGATCCGAATACTTGATCTTCATAGATCGGCCACTCTCTTCACGTGATCCCACACCCAGCATAAAAATAAGCCGCTCTTCCTCTCCCGGCTGAAGCGTCAGCTGGTGGTGAAGCGCAGCACAGTGATTCCCGCCAAGCTCTGTACTGTTCTTGAGCCTGCCATTTTCAACACCGATTGGATTTGTCTCTGTGCGATAATTACCAATAAATGTATCCCGCACGCAATCATAACTCTCAGGCTCAAAATCAGATGCAAAAAAGTGATATGTCCATGGCTCATAGAAAAAATCATATTCGATGATACCATCTGCGTAACTGGAACCGCTGGCATAGAGACTCATCTGATGATTCTGATTGTCGATTTCTACATGATGAAAAGAGAATTCCACGTAGGAAAACACGCTCAGATTACGCGGACGGCCTGATTTATTTTTGAGTCGGATATCCCAGAGTTCTACATCATCTTCCAGCGGGATGAACAGCAGTTGCTCGGCTTCTATATCCTGATAATCACACTGAAAACGCGAATAAGAGAGACCATGGCGGCAGGTATACCGGGCTTTGTCCGGATCTTTTCCTACGGGCTGCCAGGAGATAGACCAATATTCTCCTGTGTCATCATCACGGATATACATATAGTGTCCCGGGCGATCCATAGGAACTCCATTGGGACGGAACCTGGTAATCCGCTGATGCTCTGTTGATTTGAAAAACGAGTATCCACCTGCATTGTGAGAAATTACCGTGCACATATCTTTTACGCCCAGATAATTGGTCCATGAAACAGGGACATCTGGGCGTTCAACTACATATTCTCGATTTTTATCGTCAAAATAACCATACTTCATGTGAAACTCCAATCTCAAACTATATCAATTGCGAGGGAGCAGCTTGTGCAGGAGACTGCAGCAGTCTCCTTAAGGCTCAGCAGAAACTGTAGTTCAAACATCCCGATTATCAAAGAGCACTCGCACGAAGGACACCAAGCTCACAAAGGGAAAAACAAAAGAGTATAGATGATAATAAAATTTAAATATATTTAAGTGATGGTGTTAGCTCTTTTTGAGAATTTCGTCTTTATGTAGATCATTCCTTTGTTCTTCTTTGTCATTTGGTATTTGCTCCTTGGGGTTTTCCTCCGGTGCATGACATCCATCATCGCCTGTCACTGCTGTGAGGGAGCCGTATCCCGATGAATATCCAAACTGGCATTCCATTTTCTTGAAGGTACAAACCAGGCCACAAAGAATGACGGTATAGTAGCTCCCATGACCCAGAGGAAAAAGTGCTTGTATCCCAGAAAATCACTGACAAATCCACTTATCATGGAAGGCATCATGAAGCCAAGATTCATGATGGCCGTGGCAAATGCATAATGAGCCATCTTGTATTTACCCGGTGCTATCTGCTGCATCATGAAGAGTATGATACCAACAAAACCAAAACCGTAACCGAACCATTCAATTACTATGGCTCCACAGATCAGGGAAAAATGTTCCGGCTGCATGTATGCCAAAATTGCATAGACAGCATCCGGTACATTGAACATGATACATAATATAAGGATGGATGACCTCAGGCTGCGTCTGGAAACAAAATAACCGCCGGCAAGAGATCCCAGAACATAGGAAGCCGCACCGAAGACACCATAGGCAATACCAATATCGGCTGTTGACAGTCCCAGACCGCCAGAATCGCGTGCTGCCCGCATAAACAGAGGCACAATCTTGGTCAACTGACCTTCTGCCGAACGGAACAGTATGATAAAGGCCAGGCCCCAGAGTACATTTTTTTTCTGGAAAAATGTCTTCAAAACATCACGAAACACAGAAAACGCTTCATGCACGCTATGTACTCTCTCTGATGAACCGCCTGAAGGAAGAATCCGCAGGTGATAAAATCCCAGAAGAATCATCATGCCACCAAACACGCCCATTACAGTCATCCAGGCTTCGACAATACCAATTCTCACTTCTAATTTTCCGGCAAGATACACAAGTGCGCCCTGTGAGAAGACCTTAGCTATATTGTAGAAAGCACCCTGCCAGCCCACATATTTTGCCTGCTCCCCGGATGAAAGAGTGTTGATATATACACCGTCTGCAGCTATATCATGTGTGGCAAAGTTAAATGCAATAATGGCAAAGAGTGCAAGAGAATACTGAAAAAAGCCTGAAAGCTGTAGAGAGAGTGCCAGCAGACCAAAAACAACACCGCCAATAAACTGCGTGGCCACCACAAAGTGCTTCTTGGTTTTAAACATCTCCAGCAGCGGCCCCCACAGCGGTTTCAATGTCCATGGCCACATGATCAAGGTAGTGAACAGTGCTATTTTAGCATCACCGAGACCAAGAGATTTATACATCAGAACAGAGACTGTTGAGGTAGCAACAAATGGCAGTCCTTCAGAAAAGTAGAGTGTTGGGACCCAGGTGGCAGGATGTCTCTTCTTTTTCAAATTCATCTATCTTCCTTTATTCATTATTTACAAAATTAATCATCTTCCGAATAAAAAAACATCCGGACTTCTCATGACAATCGGTATCGGTATCGCTATCGGTTTCGGTTTCGTAATCGCCATCGGTATCGCATTCGTAATCACCATCGGTATCGGTATCGGTATCGGTTTTGGTTTCGCCATCGCAATCGCAATCAGTATCGTAATCACCATCGCAATCGCTATCCCTATCGCCATCGCAATCAAATATCAATTTCACATCAGATCTCTCACAAGCCACTAAAAGCAGATGTGATGTGGCAGTGACAATTATTTTAATTGGCCCGCCATGTCACACCCGATTAAAAGACCACCGGTTTTTAAACTCTTTTTTAAAAGGGGCAGAAAGTCAATCATGCTAACTTCCTACCCCTGTTGTACAAGAAGGGAATCAAAAAATTATTTCATCAATACCATTTTCTGAACGACTCTTGCCCCGCCTTTTTTCAGCACGGCATAGTATACACCACTGGGCATATCTGACATATCCAGATCAAGCTCATATGAACCTGCGCCTCGTAGCTCTTCATCAAACAGTGCCTTGACCTGACGACCGAGAACATCATATACCAACAAACTAATCTCACCGGCTTCCTTGACTGAATATTTCAGACGTGTAGTCGGATTGAAGGGGTTGGGATAGTTCTGCTCCAGGCTGAAACCACGGGGAAGTGCGGATGCTTTGTCTTCGACAGCAGTGGCCAGATCAAACCAGTTTAAATCACCAATGGGTCCACCGGATGTGGATGCAACCATGAGATCGGCATTGTCATATGATAAATCTTCAGGTAATGGCCAGGTAATAGTACCCATATCACCGAACCCCCAATATACGTTAACTGGGCCGCCTGGCTGACGGAAAGCATTACACTGAATCAATTGCTCATCTTCTGTGTCAGGTTTATTTACAAAATTGGGCATTACATTGACATTACCCTCTTCAACCAAACCAGGATAATTTGCATCATCAGCAAACATGGCAATAGTACGATCATTCATAAAATAACCGCCATGAAGTGAATCTGCACTGCTCCAGAAAGTCTCAAATTCAGGGGCCCAGAAATATGCATTATTCTTCACAACCAGGTTTCGGTCAGCCTCTGTTGCACTGGGATTATCAACCTGCCAATTTTCCAGTGTAGTGGCACTTAATGTATCAACACTAAAAATAGCAGCGTGTTCGTTATCAGAATCATCCCAACCACCATTATATTCAAGATCACTTTGTCCCATGAAATGACAGTTGTACAATATATTATTAGTAAATTCAGCGTTATACATTTGGTGCATAAAGAAAGGGGTATACAAAATATTGACTAATGTATTATGATCAATTTTTACATTCTTTGAACCACGATCTACCAGGAAGTATGCAACACAATTCATCATGGTATTATTAATTAATTGAATGGATTCGGAAGGCTGGTCAGTCCACAGCATACGGCCATTATAATATGAACCAACATTTATATTGTTACGCCATTTTGAATTTAGAACCCTGATAGTAGGATGGGCTCCATAAATACGCACACCAAATTCATTATTTCCTTCCCAAACGACATTATCAATAAGCACATACACGCTGTCTGTCTTTATCTGAGCAGAATATTGCTGCTGCAATTGTCCCAGAGGGCCTACTGAGACTACATAAACATTTTTAAGTATAAAGTCACCGGAAACATCAAAGTTTGCCTGGGGAATGGTTCCATCAGGTAGCAGTGCAGGACGAATTACAGCCGGAGCTGTTTCGACCGGTCCAGCTTCACCAATGAGATTCAATGCACTCTCAGTGGTAAGAATGGGACCATTTAAAAAATAAGTTTCACCACGGGTCAGCTTGTAAACGGCGTGCGCGCCATTATCATTGGCAATGACTTCATTCAGAAATTCACCTTGGGATGGATCCAATTGTCCAACACTCAAAGTATCCTGAGCCATGATCCAACCGGTACCCAAAACCATACACATAAGAACGATTACTACTTTTTTCATAATGCCTGCTCCTTTGTTGTTAAAACACAATTCCTATCCTCTTTAATACAACAAAATGGTGTCCTTTATTTTATTTAACCTCCTTTCCTACATAATTTAAATCTATAAAATCAACTAGAAACGATAACGCAGACCAGCCAGTATATTGCGCCCATAATTCTCACGGACTAGCGGATTTCCTGTACCGCGGTTTATCTGTTCATCAAATTCAGCATTGATATTCACTAAATTCACCATCAAATCCAAACCTTCAACCGGAAGCTTCTGCTTTAATGAAATATCCCAGCGTATATAATCAGATGTGTTGCCACGCAGTTCTGGCCAGAAATTATTTGATGAGTAAACATTTGATTGATAGAGCATTGAAATACGTCCTGAGAATCCTTTATAATCATACCCAAAGGCTAGATTTAAAATATCTTTAGGCTGATCAATTAAGCGGGAAGTATAGGTTGTATCATTATTCACCTTAGTGAATGTGCTGTAATCAAATGCTACTGTTGTTCTGGGATATTTTGTCTCGGAAAAGATATGGGTATAATTACCGTTAAAGATTAATCCTTTCATGAAACCAGGCAAGAACCAAAAGTTCATTTGCCAGCCAAATTCCAGGCCTGTAACTGAACCTTTATGAGGATTGTTTACAAAAGTATAGATGGTATTACCAATAACATCATCCCAGCTGTACTCAGCCAGACCTTCATACTGCCAGGCCGCAGCAGAATCAGGAATGGCCCGACCACCAGTAGAAAAAATCTGATTTTTTATACTTTTATGAAAGCCGCCCAGTGTCATTAAACCAATTTTATTGGAATGAACCGACAACTGAATATCGATATTCTGTGAATGTGCAGGTTTCAAACGTGGGTTGCCATAGACGATACTATTACTGCCAATACGGAAATTGGGAATAATCGAACGATAATTTGGTCTCGAGATGGTCTCTGTATAAGCCAGACGGCAATCAAACCACTCATTAGGCTTTATTTTCATGTGAATCATTGGCAATAAAAAACTATTCTCACGACTTAAAGTAGTATCATGATGAGCCACCCAATTCATCGAAGTAATTCCACCGAAGGTTAAATCACCACGCTCACCGGTATATTCAGCCTGAACTTTTTCATAACGGATTCCAGGATTGAAATCGATATATTCTCCCAGATTCATTTCTGTCATCAAATAAAATGCTATGTGATCTTCAGTTCCGCTGTAATCGTCCCATTGTGACTCATCATCAGATTCAATTATATCCTGACCGCCATAGCTACCGGATGGGAATTTACCCCTACGGACCATACGAGCAATCTCACGAGTCATTTCCATTGAAGGAAATGATCCCATGGTAAACTTACCACCCATGAAATCATTATTGCTGTAACGCGTATCTAAAAATTGTGTCAATGGCAAATTGAGAGAATTAAGGGGGATATCCAGGCCATAATAATTGATAATAAAATCTTTAGAACCGCTTGTACTTCTCAACCATGCCGGAATATAAGTCATATTATGATCATAGCTACGTTCCTTTTGCTGATATTTTGCTCCTATTTTTAGTATACCAGCCACCTGGTGTGACAAAGTATAATTATAATCAAAATCCAGTTGATAAGACCAGTTCACCTCTTTATTATAATCATCACTAATTTCTATACGACGAAGATACTCAGACTCAACATTATTGGCGGCATAATCAAAAACAGCATAAGGTGATGTTTGCACATTAGCCCCATTCGACAAGCCTGACTGATTTCTAAAATTCATATAAGTATTTAGAGGCACATTATTTTCAGATTCTGAGCGTGAAATTTTAAAATCGACACTGGCAACATTACCCAACTGATGTTCTACATTCAAACTATTGGTCAATATAGAGAGTGATTCTTCAATATATCGTGCCTGATGTCCCTGGTATCCTTCAGAGCAGAATAGATCTTCAGAATACCGTGTTTCCTCTGTTTTTATATTACTAAAAAAATTTACAAACTTAAACTTCGTTTGATCCATTAAATAATCCAACACCAGAGCCCCACCTACACGAGACTTATCCCTGTAGATATCTTCCAATAATACACGTTGTACATAAGTAGTATTTTCACTGTTTAATTTAGGATTAGGAAGGTAATAGTCTGCATTCATTGTTTCGGAATCACGTGTACGTTTCTCTGTATCAAACTGCATAAATACACCCAGACGATTATCAAAAAAACGATTATCTACACTGAATACAAATTTATAATCATTCATACTGCTACGTAATCCTGAATAAGCACCTTGGGTCACTATATCAAAATCCATACCCTCTGTAGCTTCTCGTACCTTAAAATTGACTGTTCCGCCCATGGCATTGGCATCATAATTAGCAGTAACCGCTTTCCGAACCTCAATACCATCCAGCAAATAGGGTGAAATCATTGAGATATCAACAGAGCGGTTTTCACTGCTGGTGGCAGCTATTTCAATACCCTCTATATTTATCTTATTGTGTTCTGCACTCATACCGCGGATAACAACTTGATTGCCCTCACCACCCTGTCGGCTGATAGAAACACCGGGAAGCCGTGCAACGGATTCTGCCGCTGTAGCATCAGGCAGTTCTTGAATACGCTCTGAAGAGAGTATGTCCACAATTGACTCTGATGACAGCTGCATATTAATAGCCTTAATCTGCCCCTTGGCCTGGGCAGTGATGACAACGGCCTCTCCCCTGACAAATGTTGTAGTCATTTCAAATTCAACAACAATTGTCTTCCCTGCTTCAACCACCACGGTTTTATCCTGCGTTTCGAAACCGATATACCTGACACGCAGTGTATATGTACCCACCGGCACTTTTTTCAACTGATATACACCATTAATATCAGATGCAGTTCCAATACTTGTCCCCACAATCATGACATTGGCACCTGGCAGAAATGAGCCGGTGGAAGCATCTTTAATATGCCCCCGGATTGTAGAAGCACGTACTCCGTTAATTGAGAAAACACAAAACAACACTAATACGACCATCAGCATATCAAGTTTAAATACTTTCCTAAACATTATTCTCTCTCCTTAATCTATTCTTCTATGGGATGGGCCGACAATCTACAAACCAATCAGCCACATCCACTACAAAATCGGGACACCCGAATAACTGACACTCTATAAAATAATTGTTGTCGAATTTTTTAATACGGGTCAACATAGTAAAAAAATAGCTGAATATTCAGTAGATTACAGTTGCCACACTGTTAGCTAACAATAAGTTCAGCCTGAAATTCAATAATTTTTTCATTGATAAAGTAGAGGATTATCTTTATCTTGTTACTGTAACAATTATAATCAAAACTATCAAATTTGAAATAAATTGATCCATTACGGCTGAAATCTGATTATATTTCATCAATGAAATATGGTGCAGAGGCATCTTTAATTGTACCTGTTTCACAGGACAATAGATCGCTGAAAAGATAATAGTTGCTATTATTTTAAAATAAAGAATACTAATAATGATTGACAATCCGAAAAAGCAAGCTGTCTTGAATAAAGTTATCAGTAGCAGTGTTTTTTGTGATGCAGATAAATATTGCAACTTGCTGACATACCTTGTTGAATCAAAATTAAAGAACATTGTCCCCAAAGAATACTCAATTGCCATTGACTTCTTTGGCAGAAAAAAAGATTTTAATCCTTCGGATGATACCATTGTCCGTTATTATATGTACCGCCTGAGAAAAATGATCAAAAAATATTATGAGACCGAAGGCAAAAATGATAAATATGAACTTATAATCCCCAAAGGGCATTATGAGGTAAAATTCATACAGCACGAACACGTCAGAATTAAATTTTATAAAAATCAATGGGTCATAGGATTTGTATTTTTTTCACTGCTGGCACTCTCTTCTTATCTATTTATCAAAAACCGCAGCCTGACAGGACCAGCCAGCCAAATAGATACGGCTATTCATAAAGGTGACCCTGTTTGGAGTGATTTTTTCAGTAACGACCTCCCAACTTCACTACTTATTGGTGATCATTTTCTTTATACTGAATATGATTCTCTGCTGGATCGATCCCGTTTCCAGATTGATTATACCATTACAAATAACATCGCTTTTAATGCATTGGTCAAGGCACATCCTAAACGAATCCTGAGAAGCTCAGATATAGGTGACCTGCCCCATAACAGTATCTTCAACTTACATGACCTTGAACATGTCTTCTATTCATTTAATCATGATCCTGATATTGAGTTCACATCAGATAAGATGTCAGCCCCCACAGATCTTATCAATATTGCTGACCGCAATTTAATATATATTGGTGGGTTCAGAAATCTCAGGCAGTTGGAGCAGATCTTTACAAAATTGCCCATCACTTACGAATATACAGATACATTTAGGGGAAAACTGATAATAGGTGATGATAGGCGTGATACTACTTATGTTTTTGAGAGCAGGCTGGAGAGTGAAACCCCTCAGGGAAGCACTTATCTGGATCTGGGAATCATTATAAAACTTCCGGGACCTAACAGAGAAAACTACTTATTCTTCATAGGTTTTGCCTATCCGGCTCAAATCGAGACAGTACGCATGTTCTCCCGTCAGGAATCATTGTCAAAAATATATAATGAAGTATTGAATCAGAATGATGCATTCCCAAATTATTTCATGATGGTAGTAAAAGTCACAAGTTTTGAATACTTTGCACATGATACAAAAATTTGCTATTTCAGGGAATTGTTCACTGATTGAAGATAGATCTGACTAGGCAGTCTGTCGGACTTAAGGCTATTAGGCATGTTTTTAGAGATTTTTTCCCTATTCAAGGCGCGATTGAGGCGCAAAGGGCTTTATGTAACGATTGAGCAACGCAGAATAGGGGAAAAAGATCAAAAACAGGACAATATTGACGTAAGTCCGACAGGCTGCTAAATACGCCGTATCTGCCGTTTATTCATATCCTTCTGCCTCAGTGAATGCGTTTCAGGTACTTTAGAAACGAATGATCGCAAAAAAGAGGGTAGCTTCCTTCCGCTGATCTTCATGATGTCCGCGCCAATGGTATCAGCCACAAAAACATGATCCATTCCCTTCAAATCTGTCAGATAACAAAATATCAATTCAGCAAGCCGAGAGAGAGAAATCTGCCATGTAGACTGAGTCTGATCAAATATCCACACGGAAAAATCAAAAAAACTCTTGAAAACACTATCACTTATCCAGAGCAATCTGACAGATTCATTAAAGTTACCGCTATTGTAATAGAGTTCCCAGAAACGCGAAAAACGCTTCATCATCTGCATCTCATTAAATGATATCAGATCATTTAAAAGGATATCATAGGGCGGTATGTCAGAATAGGTCATACCATATCGAGTATCATGCTTGCTAATTTCCGTTCCGGATAATTTCTTTAATATACCCAATTGTACTTCAGCCGAAGTTATTTGGACAAGTCTATCCAGGTTCTCCCCGAAACTGTCTATTGATTCACCTGGCAGCCCTATTATCAGATCTACATGCAAATGAGCATGGGTCTCATCCTCAAGAAAAGTGAGGTTGGATTGTATTGCTTCAAAATTCAATACTCTATTTATATTTAAAGCAATATTCTCATTCAAAGTTTGCAGACCGATCTCCAGTTGCACTGATGCAGGAGGAAACTGCCGGATCTTCTCTTTCAGCTCATCAGGGAAATTATCCGGAATCATCTCAAAATGGACAAGGTATGGCGGAGTTTTCTGCAGGAAGAAATTGAGTATCTGTAGTGAGACATCGGTGTTCAAATTAAAAGTTCTATCTACGAACTTGAACTTGCGAGCACCCCGCTGCCACAGTAATTCCAATGCTGACAAGATCTTCTCAATGTCAAAATAACGGACAGATCTGTCAATGGCAGACAGGCAGAAGCTACATTTAAAGGGGCATCCTCTCGAAGCTTCTACATAGATAACGCGATTTTTAATATCTTCATCGTTGTAAAAAATATAAGGCAGCAGATATTTTTGAACATCAAGAATTTGTGCCGGGATTATCTGATCTACCGGGGATGTGCCATCCAGAATTTGACGACATAGCAAATAAAAGGAAGATTCACCCTCTCCTTGTATGATATAGTCTGCCGCGCTGAAATCAACGCGAAATGGCATGTGTGATACTTCCGGCCCGCCCAGAACAATAACGACACCAGGAGCAGTTTTCTTGAGTAGATTCACCAGGTCATGTACATGTCTTGCATTCCATATATAGACACCAATGCCAATGATCAGAGGATTGTCAGCCAGTAACTTTTCCGTTGAGTCTTGTAGATTAGATTGAGTATCAAACTCCTGAATGCATGTCATGTGCTGATACTCATGCAGATTGGCATAGAGATATCTCAGACCGATAGCCGTGTGAATATAGCTGGCATTTATGGTTGTAAGAATGATTTTCATATTAAGTCGCATAATTATTCTAATATTTTCTACTAATAATCAACTGGTTGCTTTTAACGCTGACACGAACAATGGAACTCTATCTCTACAAAAACCTGCAAAGGTAACTATTTTAAGATCTACTATACAGATTCAACACAGGAACTATTTACAATTTAATAAACATTATATACAAGTAAAAAATTTTAATAGTAGATATCCGACTAGTGTATGTATAAATACTTAAAAATTATCAGATCTCCATATCTGTTTATTTCATATTAGACCCTATGCTATCTCCGTGTGAGGATAATTTTATTAATTTTTTCGCACAAAGGACACAGAGGACACAAAGAGAGCTGTAATCTTAACTTTTATTCTTTTTTCCTTTGTGTCCTTTGTGATCTCTGTGCGAGTGCTCTTTTTGTACTTTATGCAAGCAATGGAGTTCATTCCTCTTTCATTTTAAAATTTCTATCTGTATTTATCTGCACCATCCCAAGCGGTTTATTTTCAATTTTCAGCAATCATTAGATAATGGAGCATATAAATCCTCCTGTTAATCCTGTGATCCTGTCTTATCTTTATAATAGTGATCTAACCTGTATTATTCATAATCCCGAACTTGTGCATCTTCTTCCAAAGAGCTACTGTACTTATCCCAAGATCTCTTGCTGTAGCGGCCCTGTTCTGATCATGCAGCTCCAGTTCTCTAATTAGTTCGGTTCTGCTGATATTCAAACGTCCCCCCTGTTTTTTTCTCCTTTGCAGTACAGGAGTGATATTAATTTCAGGAATGGAAACGACTGCCGTCTTACCCTTGCAGATTCCTTCACGCAGAGCTGCTACACGTATTTCATGAGGCAGGTCCATGGGATCTATCTCATCACCCTGACAGAGCACAAAGGAATGCTCAATACAGTTCTCCAGTTCACGCACATTTCCAGGCCAGCAGTATCCAATTAGAATACGCATGGCATCAGGAGAAATCTTTGTTATATCTTTGCCTGTTGATTTTCTAAATTTTTCCAGAAAAAAATCACACAAAAGTTTGATATCATTTTTTCTATCACGGAGAGACGGAGCATAAATAGGGAACACATTTAAACGATAAAACAAATCCTCTCTGAACTTGTTTTTCGCAACCATTGATCTCAAATTTCTATTAGTTGCAGAGATAATACGTACATCGACTTTTATCTCTTTATTATCACCCACTCTTACAATTACACGTTCTTGCAGAACGTGTAAAAGTTTTACCTGTATAACAGGGCTGATCTCACCAATTTCATCCAGAAAAATTGTTCCTCCATCAGCTTCCTCAAAGCGGCCTATCCTGTCTTTGAAAGCCCCTGTAAATGACCCTTTGACATGCCCGAAAAGCTCGCTCTCCAGCAGGCTTTCAGTGAGTGCCGAACAATTAACTCTTACAAAAGCCTTATCTTTTCTCTCCGAATTTTTGTGAATAGCTGCGGCAATAAGCTCTTTGCCCGTACCGCTTTCACCCTGAATTACAACATTGACATTGGTAGCAGAAGTCATTTCGATCAATTCATAAATCTCCTGCATCTTAGAATCCTTACCAACCAGATTATAAAATGACTCCCGTTCACCGGGGCTATTCTCATCTTCTATAGGGCAGTCTGCAAATCGGGATGAGTCAATTATACAAAAAATAGCTTTAGATTGATTATTACTGTCAACATGCCAGCGCCCGGAGAGATAGATTAATAGCTCAACACCATCTTTACGTTTCAAAAAGAGGCGATTACTGATAATTGCATCCGAAGAACGTTCCATACACTCCTTAATACAGAAAGAAGTATCGGTGACACCTTTCTTGTAGATATTTAACACTGAAAATTCTCTATTAATCAGATCTTCCTTAGCTATACCCGTAATCTCTGCCACATGATCGTTTACATACTCTATCATGCCATTAGTATTTAGAACAAACATCCCACAAGGAAGATATTCCATAAAATCGGAATTTATCATCTAAAAATTCCTTTATATAAGTTAACGTTAGCAACAATTAACTACACACGAAAATAATTAACCAAAACAATTAACCTTTTGCATGTATGCATTAAGTATAGCCTGAAAATGTGCAAAAAACAACTTATAAATTCATTAATTTGAGATTGGCATGCTTTGTGCTTTTTCTAAAGTAAAATTAACTTAGACGTATTTTTTTAAGGAGACATACAATGGAACACCTGTCAAAAAGCACATTTATTGAAAAAATCTTTGATTATGAAAAAAACAAAGATTGGAAATTTGAAGGAAATAAACCAGCTATTATTGATTTCTATGCAGACTGGTGCGGGCCTTGCAAAATGGTTGCTCCAATACTTGAAGAATTATCAAAAGAGTATGATGGTAAAGTTGACATATTTAAAGTAAATACTGAGAATGAGCAGGAACTTGCCGGTGCTTTCGGGATCTCAAGCATACCATCTATCCTATTTATTCCGCAGGAGGGTGAACCGCAAATGGCTGCCGGAGCATTACCCAAAGATGCCTTCAAAAATGCCATCAAGGATATTTTAAAAGTTCAATAAGCAGGGAATTCTTTCCACGGAAAAACACGGAGATTTCACAGAGAATAGATACGCGAAGTAGTTGTTTCTAATTCTGTGAAAAATCCGTGTATATCCGTGGAGATATGTTCTTGTATATTTACAACCATCTCCACGGATTCTTCCAGGATTAATCTTTCCAATCCACAGTAATTTTCTCATTACCAATTTTCTCTTTAACAATTGCAGCAAGATTTATGAGTTCCTCTTTACAACAATCAACTGTTTCTCCCTTTTCAAGACGCTCTTTCAGTTCATCTGCAAATTCTGCCAGTGTAATCTCTTTTTTTGACATCATCTTTCTCCTTCTATTAATGAATGTGCAATTATTCCAACTCTTTGGAGATTGTTATTGCGGCAACAGTACCTTCAGCAGCAGCAACTGTTATCTGCCTGTATGGTTTTGACGCAACATCTCCGACAGCATAGATATCCTTAATATTGGTTCTCTGAAGTTCATCGGTATGTATATAACCCCACTCATCAAGCTGGAACACTCCATCAAAATCATCTATATTGGGCTTCATACCTGCAAATATAAAGATACCGTCTGCACTAATCTCTCTCCTCTTGCCGGTCTTCAACTCCTCAATCTCGACGACCATGCCGCCCGCTTCATTCTTTTTGAACTCTCTGGGCTCATGCTCAAAAATAAATTCAATTTTCTCTTCTGCAAAGGCCTTTTCCTGTGCAATCTTATTGGCTTGCAGCTCTGCAAACTGATGAACAATGCTGATCTTTGAAGCAAATTTTGCAATAAAAAGAGCCTCTTCTATTGCTGTATTTCCTCCACCGATAACAATGACGTGTTTACCATCATAATACTTTGCATCACAGGTTGCACAGTAAGAAATACCCTTGCCTTTGTACTCCCGTTCACCCGGAATTCCCAGCTCACCGGGAGACGATCCCGTTGAGATAATTATCTTTTTTGCTTTTATCCGTTCCAAACCATCGATTTCAACAATCTTATTTTCTAGATCTATATTGGTAACATCAACTGCATAGCGTGTCTTAATACCAGCCTTTACAGCCTGCTCTCCCATATAGTGCATGAGCATGAATCCCGGTTGCGGCTCATCAAAACCAGGATAATTTGAAACCTGATGCGTAGTTGATACCTGTCCACCAGCAAGATTTTTATCTACAATTATTGTATCAATTTTAGCCTGCCCCGCATAAATCCCGGCTGTCAGCCCACCGGGTCCGGCTCCCAGAATCAGAAGTTCACATTCTGTCTCTGTAACACGCTGGCTACTCTTTATCGAGTCGACTATATCACCGGTAAGCATGGCATCCAGATTCCTAATAATTTCTGAACGTTTGACTCCGCCTCTTAATATATCACCGAAAAGTTCTCCGTTCTTATAAAACAGGAGAGTTGGTGAAGACTCAACACCCAGGGATTCGGCCAGCTCGCGATTCTCCTGTCTGAATATTTTATAAAATTTAATATAGTCGCCATAAGCTTCGGCCAGAGATTCAAACTTGGCTGCAAGTGTTTCACACGGAGGGCATTCGGTTGAATAGAAATCTACTACTACCAAGTCACCTTGTACTACCCTGGTCTCCCAATCCTCATTGGATATGTGAGATATTTTATCAGACATAATTTATTCCTTTTCAAAATAATGAGAAATACCAAGCTCCAGGAGCCGCCTCACAGGATTGCAATCCGGACTATTAATATTTCCTGATTCATTAAGTGCAACTGATCCACACCCTCCGCCACATGCCAGGGCGAGCTCACAAGAGTGGCATTTATCAATAACTGTAATATCTCTCGATTCCCATTCTTCAACCTTATTACTGTCCAGACTGTATTCCGGATAGAAAGTACCCAGCTCGTCTCCGGCCTTGCCAACTGTAGCCGTACATGGAAAGATTTTTCCAGTGTAATCAAAGGCCCATTCTGTTTTACATGCAGGGCAGGCGTCAAACAATGGATCTGGAAGCTCACCGTTCTCATAGAGAAATTTGGAGACAGAGAATGCCGGCTTATGAAACTCTATAATTTCAGGATACGATTGAATTAGCAGATAGAGCTTTTCCCAGAGTTCTGCTCTTGAAAAGAGCATGTCCGGAGCAGACTGGCAGTGGTGCAATGAATAATTCCTACCCAACTGTGTCTTGAATCCATCATAAGCGGTCCAACCTTTATCAATAGCATAAGATGCCAACTCAGGGAGATGATCGATATTGTCTCTATCAATTACTGTCCGCAAATTGACATTATATCCATTTTCAATCAAGCGATCAATTCCTTCGGAAATACGCTCAAAAGTGCCTTCACTGCTGTTTTTAAGTGGCCGTCTTTGATCATGGATCGCCTGCACACCATCAATTGTGACTTGTATTTCTCTTATTGTACATTTGTCAAAAAGATCTATATAATCAATGAGATGATAGCCATTGGTTACAATTGCAATATCAATATTGTTATTACCTGCCATAGTCAAAAATGTATCCAGAAATTCCCTTGCATTCTTTCCGTGCAGTAATGGTTCACCCCCAAAAAGAGTTACGTACTTCCTCCTGCCGGCAAATTTATTATTTATATATTCAAAAAACGCCGTTATAATTTCTATATCAATCGTGCCTTCAACATTTGTGTATTCATCCTGATAGCAATAAGAACAATTAAAATTGCAGGCATACCACGGGACAAAAAATATTTGAACCTCATCATTATCTCTATTATCAAGAAAGTCAAGATATCTATTTTTGAACAGAATCTTTTCCTGGTCAGCATCTGTCAGATATCCCTTTTCTATAAATTTATCTCTATCTTTAAATGATCCTTGTGTGTACTGCTTTGCAGTCTCAGGATCTAAAATATCTGCCTCACCATGCAACAGATTGACCAATAAATAGTTCTCAGAGCCATTGATCTGTGAAAAAATATTATGTTTTGACAATTCCATTAAAATTCCCCGAATAAATAGTATGATCTACTGGAGTTTACACATGGCGGACGATTGATAATTCAATCGTCCGCCTCTTAACATAGCTAGTTATGGCAGCCAACTACTGTTGAAGATATCTTTGCACAACACTGTGCAATCTTTTTCCCTGTTGGCTCTTTTTTAGTGATCAATGAATGCATTCGCCCTCCTTTCCAGTTTAATCATACTATTATGGTTTTATTCCTTTAATTGTAAAACTTGAAACTTCTATACCGCCTTTGGGGTATGGAGTACTCTCTTCAAGTATCTCCAGGTCTTTAAAACCGGCTTTATTCAGGGTTTCAAAGTATACTTTTTTAGTCACAGCACCAGCCCAGCACTCTGCAACAGCCACCGGATCATTTCTGTATTTATCGGGAACATCTTCTGTAGAAAAAATATCACTAACTACAAAACGGCCACCGGATTTGAGAATGCGGAATATTTCATTCCAAACAACCTGCTTATTATCTGCATGATTTATGGTGCAATTTGATATCGTCAGATCCAGATGATCATCATCAAGTGGAATTACTTCAAGCTCTGATTTTAAAAATTTTACATTATGTACATCCAGTCTTTGAGCAACTTTACGTGCCTTTTGCAACATCCCTTCCGAGATATCGAGACCATAGGCAAATCCATCATTGCCAACCTGTTCAGCCATCCTGATCACATCATTACCGCGCCCACTGCCCAGATCAAGACATATCTCTCCCGATACAGGTCGTGCATAAATGAGGGCACCACCACATGAAAGGCAGCAATTGCTCTCAGCCAGATTACTGTATCTTATATCAATCTCTTTTACGTTCATCATGCTCCTTTATGCACTATCCTCTGCTTGGTTAGATTCAAAAAATGATAGCGGACGATGATTATATACTCTGTCTTTTACAACCAGTACTGTAAATGGCTTCTCAAGATATTTATGAAATAGTATATCATGCCCCAGACAAAGACCAAATTCAACTACCAATTCAGATGAATCCTTATTAATTGCCATAGCCTGTCCGATAGGATTACAATTGACACTATCAGACAGGTCTTCACAAATATCATTCTCTGAAATTCCATTTATCGTGCATCTGTAAGAGGAAGTGAGGATATTATTCTCATTTAAATATTCGGAAAAAGAAGCTGCCTGTCGCTCAATTCCATAACAATAGGCAATAGATATTTTTTTTATATTATTTGAGCGTGCATAGCGAACAATCTCTTGAACTCTTGATAAATTTCCTGCACTGCCTTTGGCAACCAACCTATCTGCCTCTTCATAAATTTTTTTGTTATCTGCCTCGTTATAAATTGAGATAATTTCTTCTCTGGCACCATTACAATCTTGTTTGGCAATTTGACAATTTGCATTTTTACAATCCAGGCAATTCAATATTTTATTCCGTTAGCTATTAATAAAGTTAACCATTGCATATTATAAAGCATATGCTATGCCACACTTTAATTCTACATCTTCATTGGAAAACTTTCTGCCTGACAATCTTTAAAGAAAGGACAAGTTAATCAATTTGGTTAATCAGATATATGCGTAGTTAAAGCAGGTTAATGCTAACATTGTATAGAAAGATTACATACCCGTTGGGGGATGAGCAGAACACCAAATGTAGAATTTCCAGGGAGTTCTTACTTCGACATTCGATATTGGCTATTGGACATTGGATATTGGATATTCATCATTTATAAGGAACTCTAAAAGATTCATCAGTCCAGCGGGAGATACATTGCCCCCGGGGAATCAGTGAAAGAGCAGCACTGACACCCCGGGGGCTAATTTCGGGGATGACATTCTTGAGGGTGTACAATACATCATCCGCAAAAGCTTCTTTTTTTTATATTGTAGGGCAGGGCTGGGAGGCTCCGTGTATTTCGTGGGCAAATATTTTTTCTTTTGGGTTCATTATAGAGTATTGAAATTTAATAGAACGAATATCCAACAGCAGAACACCGAATGTAGAATTTCCAAGGAGTTCTTACTTCGACATTCGA
>JAGLOF010000054.1 GCA_023139105.1 bacterium | reverse complement strand
CCCAAATTGGGGACAACTGGAGTTTAATAAATTCACGGTCTTTTACCTTACCCCAATATTGACGAGGCGTAGGACTATCTGTAAGTGCTTCAATTATATCTACAACTGAATAATGCCATTCTTCTTCATACCATATCCTGCGAATATCTTTGGATTGAAACATGACGAATTTTTTTTGATTTTCGGGCATTACTTTTCCTCAGTTATATTTTTTTAAAATAACGACGGGTATTCTTTTAACCGCTAGGTTGCCCAGATGCGAAATTGGGTTCCTTACTGAGATTTGACACGATAACCCACCGAGATGATGACGTCGAGATTGTAGTAATTGGTGTTGTACAATTTGCCATCTCGGGCAGTTGTTCGGAAATTCCGAACAACTGCATCATGAACAAGCTCACCCTCTTCAAAAATATGTTTAATATGTTCACTTACCGTTGCTTTTGATTTACAAAAGAGTGCGCATAGTTGTGCCTAATTTAACCAAACCGTTTCATCCTCCAGCCGAACATCAAGTTTAATGGCACCCGACTGGTTTTGATAGATTATAATTTCGCCTTTATTTCCCATTATATATTGTTCTCCTGCACCAGAATATCTGCCAGTTTGGCTGCGTTCAGTTTTACTTTTTTCCTGATAACCTATGCCGCAATTGCATCACACCAGCTGACCGCGTTTAAAATCGCTTTTTCGTCATTGGTTTATAGCTTGTAACCCCCAAAATAAATTTAAGGTTATGCTGATTACAAAAGTCCATAACTTCTGGGCATCCATAATGAGAATTACCTCTTATGATGATGCCAACCTTTGGCCATGCTTCTCTGTTATTTTTAATGCACGCTATCGTTAATAATATGGGGCGTTGGGCATTTCAATGCACATACTTATCAAACCGCTATATTTATTGTTAGCGGTTCGGGCTTTTCTGTTCGACTATATATTTTCCCCATGATTTATAATCCTTAGGAATGTCTAATTTCTTTAATTTTTTCCATTCACTAATGGCTTGTTCTCTTGTCGAATTTTTCTCATAAGCTAAATAGTCGGCAACAAAATTAATATATCTACCAACAGGAATTTTTTGAAAGCTACTCTCTGTTTGGTTTAGTTTTATGAATTGCTGTATCAGGTCACCGTATACGATTAATATTTCCTTAGTCATTTGTTCGTCACGCCAACGATTTAGTCGATACCATACTCCGGATTTAACTTTTAAGTCAGGCACAATTTTTAAGGCTTCACCTACGATAAAGTTTTGTGTCTGTTTGTTGCTTGTATAGTTGATAATTTGCAATGAGTTGTCAAGGCCTTTTTCAATATCTTTAATTCCCGATTTTTGAATATTTTTCCTATCAGAACTTTTTACTTTACCCGTCCGAAGGAAAATTTTAATTAGCTTTTCGAGTTCGTCTTTTCTAAGTTTAGTACTGTTGGGAATACCAATCCCCTTTGCCAATGCTTTTATTTCGTCTGTAAACCAATAGCCATTGTCAAACTGTGTTTCTGTAATTTGTTTTGTCAGATTTATTTTTTTGTCCATTGTTTTTTGCTTAATTGTTATGTCGTTACTGATTGTCATAGCCTGACCGTTAACGTTCTGTATATGAGGCGTTGGGCACTTTTTAGCACCAAACTTTCAACATACTACGCTGTTTGATAATATTCATAATCTTCGATTTAACTACCACTTGCCCAATGACTTATATATATTGTTAGCCGCTTTTTGTCATTCTAATTTCTATTTCTTTATATTCTTCTTTATCATTAATATTTACAATAATAATTTCATATTTCGTTTCTTCAATATCTATTTCAGATGCAATAAATTTTGAATATTCTCTTGGAACATATCCAAATTCATTAGTCCCCTTTAATATTAGAATAGCATATGTGTCGAATTTATTATGCTCGTCTCTCTTATAGTTTAATTTTTCTCCAATATTAACATTTTTAGATATTTCGTGCCAATCATTATTAAAATAAGTGCCTTTAATAAAAAATTGAAATTCAGAAATATCTGTTCTATAACTTGAAGGTGTTAATTTTAAAGAAACAGTTTTAAGGTTGTCTCTGTCAAATCCAGAAATATCAAAAGAATAAATCTCTTCATTAGTTAGATTTGATAACCAACGGATAAATTGTTTACCCTCTAAATAATTTGATTCTTCATACAGAAACAATGAAACTTGACGGCTTTTTATACCTAATGACCGAGCTAAGCAACTAGTAGAATTATTTACTCCATATTTAATAAAACTTGTTAAGTTTTTTATATTTTCAGGTAATTCTGCTATCTTTTTTTTCAATCTATATGCAAGAATGACTAAAAAAGAAGTAATACCCCAAGGGTACAGATAATATAGTGCTTTTGAAATAAATATATGAAAACTTATCACATCTTTCTTATGATTAGTTTCCCATTCCATTATCAGGTCTTGAATA
Source organism: bacterium (assembly GCA_023139105.1). Taxonomy (GTDB): domain Bacteria; phylum Zhuqueibacterota; class QNDG01; order QNDG01; family JAGLOF01; genus JAGLOF01. Next base: position 88,701 of record JAGLOF010000054.1, on the reverse strand, counting down.
GTCTTTCCTCCAATCCAATTTTCTATTATTCCTAAATAGTTTATTGGGTAAATGTTTAATCTATCCAATTTATAATCTTTAATTTCATCAATTTCATTATTAGTTACCATTTCCAAGTAAAGTTTTACAATACTTAAAAAGTCATCGTTTTCAACATATAGTTCTAAATCATCTTTGTTTTCTTCAATAAAATTATCAATAATTTTATTGCTACGAAATGAAAAACCCGTTATTCGATATGTTTCTAATTGCTCAAAAGATGTTTCATTTTCAAAAGATTTAAATATTTTTTTAAATCCTTTTTTAATTGGTCTAATATCTAAATTATGTTTTTCAATTTGAACTTTAAATAAACTATTATCAATTATTTTATTAATTATTTCTTCATATTCAGTTCCAATAACTTCTTCTGTTAACAAGTCTAACAAATAGGTTTCTGAAAGTGTAGATAAATCGGTTAAAAAACCTTTTTTATATTTTACTCTATTCTCCAATAGTAAGTTTAAAATTTTATAGAATAAGCTATCTGCTTGTTCTATATTGTCTTTATTTTTAAACTTATCATATAGCCTTCTATCTATTTGAGTATTTATTATGAATACAATATTACCTTCGGTTTCTTTACCTGCTCTTCCAGCCCTTCCTACTATATTCCAAAAATCTCTATATTGGATATATTTATTTCTACTATTTATTCTACCTATTTGAGTTTCATAAAAAATAAGATTCTTAATTGAAAAATTTAAACCTTGACCTATAGTGTTAGTTGAAAGTAAAACTGTCAAATTTCCATTTCTAAAATCATCCTCTACTGCCGTTCTAACTTGTTCTGGCATATCACCATAATGAATACCTATTCCATAGTTAATTGATTTTGTAATAAATGAATCACTACGAAACCATATTTTTGAGTAATAAGAAGATTTCTTATTCTCATTCAATTGAAACCTTTTAGGGATTTCGTCTACTTCTATCACTGACAACAAGGATAAAAGTGCATTTGCAACTGATTTTATTCGTTGAACTTGGGCACAAAAAACTAATGTATTTCCCCCTTCTGATAATTTAAAAGCTAATGCTGCAGCAGTTTCCTTTTTCACATTTTTATGAGGATAAATATTTGCAAATTCTTTATCTTTAAGAAATGAATAAAGCTTTGCTCCTTGTTTTATTTTAGTTTCTTCGTCTTCTGTAATTACATTTTCAAAAGTAATATTACCACTACTTCCAACCCATTCAAAATAACTTATTAGCTTTCTCGTAGGTTCCCATTCTTCATTAAAATCACTATCATTGAATTTTAGGGAACGAAGAATATTATTCTCTTTTCCACTTAACCATAAAGAATATTCATCTGCATTTTGTGGAGGCATAACTGCCGAAATGAATAGTGTTTTTATTTTAGGTATCTTAATTTTCAATCTTATAATTAAAAATTCTAATAAAGTTGCTCTTGTGCTAATATCTCCTATTATATGACCTTCATCAACAACAATAAACGAAATATTATTGAAAAAGTCAGGATTTATTCTTAAAAGTAAATCCACTTTTTCTGGTGTTGCAATTAAAAGGTCTGTTTCGGAAAGTATTACATCTTGGAATTCATCAATCTCATAACTGCCAGATAATGACGAAACAGAAAAGCCAAGTTTTGATAAGTATTTACTTAATTCTATTTCTTTTTCATTTGTTAACGCCCGAAAAGGTGCTATATAAATACATTTCTTGTTTGGGTATTTAATAAGATATTTTAAAATAGAAAGTTCGGCAATAAAAGTTTTACCAGCACTTGTTGGCATTTGAACGACAAAATTATCATCTAAATCTATTAAGCCTTTTTCTATCGCTCTTAGTTGCGATGTCCAAAACTCAAAAATTGATTTTCTTTCTTCTATATCTTTAATTGAACTATTAGTATAATAATCGTGAGCTAATAGTTTTGCATATTTTTTCCAATAATGATTAGTTTTTATATCCTCATCATTTGATATTCTATTCCAGATATTTCGATTATCAAACAATAGAATTCTTGTTTTTAATAAAAAAAGAAGGTGTGATAAATATGTATTGCCTGAAAATAAAAAGTATTTGTATGCTTTATCTATTTTCGATTCGTAATCATTTTCTTGTAATTTTAAAATATAGCTATACCAACTATCTAAGGCTTGTTTAACAACCTGAAAACCTAATTCATTATTTAATGATTTGTTGTGATTTGAATAATGAGCAAATGGAATTTTTTTTAAAAGAATTAATCTTATTTGTTCAACTAAATGATTATCAATTGTTAAATCTATTCCTTCGTCACTTGTAGTTAGTTTATAACTTTTGATTCTTGAAGTAACACAATAAGCATTTGCTTGATAGCCAGATAAGTCATAACAGAGTGCAGATAGTATTAGAATATAGTCTTTGTCATATTTTTCTTCTATTTCAGGAAGTTCATTTAAATATTCAAAAATCTCCGCACTTTCATAAAGACCTATTAATGCAACCTTTAAATTTCTATTATTTTGTAGCAATATACAACTGTTGGTAGATAAGAATAGTGCTCGGTTCCATAAATAATCTTCTTGAAATGTTCTATTAAATTTAGCATTTAATTTCCAAGCAAAAGCTTGATTCTTATAATTAATAAGTTTATAATCTTGTAGAAGATTACTGACATCATTTTCAATTTCTGATATGTATTCTTCTTTATTCATTTATAATTTTCTCAATTAGGATATTTTCAATATCTTGCCAAGTCTTCTTTATTAAATCACTCAAATTGTCAATTAAAACAAGAGTAATATTTAGTGGCTCTAATTCTGGCGGTAAGTCATTTAGCTCTTTTAATATTTCATCTATAAATTTAGATTTTTCAACAATTAGAAATAACTCAAAATTTCGATTATAATTTTGTGGATTTTTTACAATATCTTTAAACTTAGAGGCTGTAACATAATCTTCTTTTTCAAAATATAGTCTTTCAAGAAAGTCTGCTATTGATTCAGTAGGGGATAATTCGTCTTTATAGAGACTTTTATATGCCCAAACTGCTATGTAATAACGACTTGGACTTGTTCCTTCTTTGTTACATGGGTTTAATCTTGTTTTGATTTCATAGAAATAAATATCTTCAATTTTTTCTCCTTGATTGAAAGCTATTAAATCAGTTCCAAATACAGCTTTATCTTTATTAAATTTCCATTGAAGTTTGTTGATTGGTATTTCTAAATTCTGAAATTTTGAAACAATTAATGCGGTCAATATTTCACCCCAATCACCCTGTCTAACATTTCTGTCAATTTGGTTTTCATCTTTGGGGATAACTTGTTCTTTTACATAACTCCTAATTTCATCTTCTGTTGCTGTTTCTCCAAAATGAAATTTATAAAAATCAAGTTTTCTATACGATGTTAATATTTTTTCTTGTAAATGTTTTATTAATTTGTCATCTGGTGGTGATTGATTTTCTGTAATATGTATTAGTTTGAATACATAATCAGTATCGTCTTTTTCTTCATATTTTAACCAATCTTCAATCATACGGTTCTTTCTCTTAAATTGCCGCTAACGATTGTAGTATGTTTTAATTGCCGATTTCGGAGCTATTCTCTTTCAAGTTACGATGAACTTGATGCGAGCTACACCCTTTGAATTCACTACTATCTCGGCAATTAAATATACCACGTGTTGTACACCGTGGTTTTATTTTCTTAATTGTTTTCTTGCGATTCGTTCCCATGCCTCTATCAGAGTTTTATGCAGTTTTGCTTCTAATATTTCTTTCGGTGGCAACTCAGTCCAATATTCTGCTACCATAATTCCATCTTTATGCATTTCAAGAAGTTCTATTTGTTCTTTACTAGCGACCGCACACAGAATTAATCCAATCGGTTCTTGTTCTCCTACTTGTTTCTCATATTTATCTAACCATTTCAGGTATAGTTCCATTTGACCTTTGTGCTTGGCTTTAAACTTATCAAGTTTTAATTCAATAGCGACTAATCTTTTAAGTTTTCTGTGATAAAACAATAAATCTAAATTGTAATCATCTCCATCAATAATCATTCGTTTTTGTCGTTCAACAAATGTAAATCCATTTCCAAGTTCAAGAATAAACAATTCAAGTTCTTTAAGAATTGCAGCTTCTAAATCATTTTCCAGATAACCGTCCTTGAGTTCCAAAAAGTCAAGTAAATATGGGTCTTTGAAAGTTCCTTTTTCAATTATCTTGCTATCAGAAAGTTGGATGTCTGAATTTTCGGTTCTTTCGTATGCTTTCTTTTTAATTTGTTTTCTCAGTTCGCGAACACCAAATGAACTTTCAAATGCAATCTTAGCATAAAAATCTCTTGCCTGTTGGTCTGCAAGCGGTATAAGTGTGATAAAATGAGACCAAGACAAATGTCGTGACAGTGTAACGACATTTTCAATATCTTGATATTTTTCTGCAAACTGTATCATTCTTCGCAGGTTTTTCTCCTCATAATTATTTCCAAACTTCTCTACCAACTCTCATGACACCGTAACGACAATTTTTTTCCGTATTCAGCTCTTTTGTTTTGTAAGTCATGTGTCAAGATTCGTTTTCCGATATACCAAAACAATACAGTTAAAGAACTATTCGCATGAGAGACCACTTGTGTTTTAGTCTTTTCAATGAGAGCAACCAAATCATTAATCAAATTTCGATATTCTAATTTTCCTAAAGCCATTTTTTAATTTTATCCTACGAAGATACGTTTTTATTTCCGAATCAGATTACTGCTATTTTTTGCAGGTTACTTCTCTGCCTCCATGGTGTACAACGGTAAGTATATGAAAAGTAAGCGATTTCGAAGCACAAAACTTTCAACTTACCAGAAAGTTCAAACGGGCTACAAACCTTGATACTACTACTATCTCGCTTATTTTTTATATACATTGTTACAGCCAGTTTTTTTCTATTTCATTTATTTTCCCGTTTCTATCTTTCGCCATTTTATGAAGTATATCAAATTCCAATCGCCCAAGATAATCAGGTCCCTTGTTTGTATCATGGCAACTTTTCCAAATTTGAGTAGATGCCTCAATTACTACCTTTGAAAAGTCTTTAGCCTTATCAAACCAGACATGAGGTTTTAACCAGATTCTTGATTTTTCTGGAGAGTAATGAACTGATGCATTTCTAAGTTCTTCATAATTATTAAACAATGATATGAAAGGTTCCCTTATTTGATTATCATCAGATAAAATTATTTTTGCAGTTTTATCTGCTCTTAAAATCTTTTGATACTTTTCAATCTTATATTTTAAATTCAAAAATCTTCCATTTTTGCTCCCTTTTAAAATCTCCGAATTTCTATCATTAATCGAATCCTTGTGACGATAATAATAATCGAATCCCAAACTATTTACAAAACACTCTAAAAATGAGTAGAAAGAAATAATTGTCATACGGCTGTAAAATGAAATTTCATATTTAAGAGCATTCAATGAATCTAAAATTTCCTTGTCAAATTCACTTTTACCTTTTGATTTAAATTTCTCTTTTTGACCATAGCCGAAATTTTCCAGAATCTTTATTCCTTTCTCAGCTTTTACTAAACAGGTAAAAGAATCCTGTAATAGAAAGTTTTCTTCGATTTCTCCACGTCCTTTATGTACAACCAATCCAACTTTAAAATGATAAGGTGTATAATCGTATCGGTAATAATTGGTTAAATCAATTTGATCTTCAAGCCAACCAATCATTATTCCATTACTAAAAGTTTCTTTGTCTAATTTATGCTTTTCATTCCAGTCTTTTGCAATTTCGCGATAATCCCTTTTTAATGGGTATTTTATTATTATCGGTTCAGCAATCTTGGTTAACTGTTTTTCATAAACTGGAAGTTCTTTCTTGATTTTTTGCTCATCAGAATCTTTAATTAAATCATAAAAATTAAGCATTAATGTTTTATACTCATTAAAGTCAATATCATTACAAAATGCCGCCATCATTTGCAGGAAGACTGCAATATCCCATACTCTATTTATCTGTTGTTCAAGGCTCTGCATTTTTTTAAATTGGCTGTAACGATTGTGTATACACTATTGTGTTTATTCCACCAAATTGGAGGGCTAAACGCAAATGTTTATATTTTTCTTTTATCATCCAATTTACTTTCAATCCATACATATAACCATTATAATAGTAGGTAAACAAAAAACCTCACTATCCACTATCTCAACTCATCAATAGGTCTTAAATACTTCAACCCCACCTACATAACACCCTACTCATCACCCTTGGAAGTGGCCCCTATTTTCTCACGAAACTGGGCTTGCTCTGCATTGGCAATATCCACAACGCCCATAAATATAATCCTGGCAAGATCCTCCATGATCTCAGGAGTAATAATATCCATATTATCAGCCGGAGTATGATATGCCGATGGAGTACCATATGCGTAGAAGGACAGAGTGGGTACATTTGCCCACATAAACCTGGCAGCATCCAGCCTTGGCCTTGCCAGATTGCTAGAATAACCAGTTTTTAATTGACGATGTACATATCTGTCATTAGCAGATTTAATGAATTTCCATAAAGTTGGGAAATTTTTACCAGCCATGGCAAAAAGCTTATCTCCCGCTCCGACGCCATCCATATTGAGCAGGCAAAGAGTCTGGTCAAGAGGAACAGGCGGATTTTCCAGATAGACCTTTGACCCCACAACACCCTGCTCTTCAGCACCAAAAAAACAAAATCCTATTGATCTTTTTAATACTACATTTTCACTTTTCAAAGCCCTGGCAACAGCCATCATGATCGCAACAGCCGATGCATTATCATTTGCTCCGGGAATCAATTCATGGCAATAGCCAAGATGATCAAGATGACCGCCAAGTAAAATAACCTCTTCTTTAAGTATAGGATCACTACCCTCAATAAAACCAAGGACATTATAACCTGTTGCCTCAGATACATGCTCGGTTACCATTTTTATAGATACTTGCTTGCGAGTATTGAATGACCGGGGGCGCAGGTTTTTCTTTATCTTCTTGACTATTTCTTCATGTACGCGTCCACTGCCTTCAAAAATATCATTGACTACAATATCTCCAACATGGACATAGATAAAGCCTGGCACATAACTATTATTGGGATTAGAGATGGGCCCATAATTATAGATCATACCAATAGCGCCGTGTTTTACTGCATTTTCCAATTTGTATTGATGAAAAGAATATTTACGCCATTTCTTAAATTTTTTCATATCTTTATTTGGTGATAGAGGCGCTTCACGTTCCATCAATACAATTTTACCCCTAACATCAATATTTTCATATTCATCAAAACCAAGTTCGGGAGCGGAGATTCCATATCCCACGTAGACTACTTCTGCCATAATCTCCCCTGAACCCGAAGTAGCACCAGGCATAAATTCATTGACATAATCGTAGTTGAGTACAATTTCGCCTTTTCGTATTGGAATATGTAGTTTTATGTAATTACCAGGTTTAACAAGAGTATATTGATGATCGAAAGCCTGTAGATATGTTCCGTCATCTCCCCATGGTGAAACGCCCCAGATATTTAATGAGTCCGATAACCAGGCTGCACAGTCATTGAACCCCTTAGTACCAGTAAGGCGGCCTGTAAATTCAGGGCTACTTATTTTCTCAACCCACGCGTGACAATCATGACTTGAAATTGCATGAAAAGCCTTGAGAACAGCATCTTCAGGATTAACATCTTGCGAATGGAGTGGTGCTATTGTAATTAACGCCAGCAGTAAATACCGAATACGAAAATTCATGATTTCTCTCCTTAGATACAGGGTAAAAAGTTAAGGCAATCTGTTAAATATCAGATCTTAGTCGTTTGGAATAATATATAATTTCTTTATGCTCAACATAGTTGCAACTTTTAAATAGCTCTTGTGAAGCAGTATTTTCCTCTTCAATCAGGCAAACCAATATCCCCAATCCCTGACCAAGTAACCAATGTTCAGCTTTTTCTATTAGTAGCCGTGCTAATCCTTTTTTACGAAATGATGGATGTACGGCAAGTCTGTTGATCCAGCCCCGGCGTCCGTCATGGGAGGCCAAAATAGAACCCAGTAAATTCCCTGCTTTCTCTGCAAGAATTAAATGGCTGTATTCATGTTCAATTTCATTGCTCATAGAGAGCAGAGAATCACGACCTTTGGGCCTATACGAAAGGCTTGAATCCTGCCAGAGCTGTATTAATTCTGAATAATCTTTAATTTGAAAAGGCCTGAAGAGTAAATCATTCATATTTACAGCCATATTAGTGATTATCTTTGACGAAAAGTATATTAGATAATATATAATATCGTAACTGCTATGTCAAGATGATAATTGAAATTTTGTGGCTATACTTGACTATATAACAAAATTGGATGAATTAAATATAGGCTCTGTTTATCTGTGGCTTAATTATTTTCCGGATATCTACCCACAATATTCGATATAGAGCCAAAAAAAATAAAATTTTTTTTTTATTCCCTTGCTTTTAAATTTTTCTATTAATATTTTAGAGCATCAAAGTTTCAGGCATACTTAATATGATAACATTACTGGGAGGTAGATCATGTTCCAAACGATTGACTGGCTAATCCTTATATCATTTTTCATTATTGTTATGGGAATAGGAATAAGGGCATCAAGGCTGGCCGGTAAAAATGCTTCGGAATTTTTCCTTTCAGGACGAAACATGCCATGGTGGCTGCTCGGCGTTTCAATGGTTGCCTGTACTTTCTCAGCAGATACACCGAACCTGGTTACTGATATTGTTCGTACAAACGGTGTTGCAGGAAACTGGGTCTGGTGGGCTTTTTTATTAACCGGCATGTTAACAGTTTTTGTGTATGCAAAACTTTGGAGACGTTCCGAAGTAATGACAGATCTTGAAATCTATGAGATCAGGTATAGCGGCAAAATGGCTTCATTTCTTCGTGGATTCAGATCAATCTACCTTGGACTCTTCTTTAATATCATGATCATGGGAACAGTATCACTGGCAGCCATAAAAATTGGTGAAGTGATGTTCGGACTTGATAAGTATACAACCATAATGCTGGCATCATTTGCAGTTGTAATCTACGCCACTCTGGGAGGCCTGAGAGGGGTTATATGGGCAGATTTCTTCCAGTTTGGAATAGCAATGGTTGGTGCTGTAGCGGCTGCGGTCATTGCTTTAAATCATCCGGAAGTCGGTGGTTTTAAAGGGCTGATCACTCATGAAGCTATACAGGGAAAAATGAATTTTCTGCCTGATTTTTCAGATACGGCAATGCTGATACCAATTTTTGTAATACCTTTGGCTGTACAATGGTGGAGTGTCTGGTATCCGGGTGCCGAACCGGGTGGTGGTGGTTATATTGCTCAACGTATGCTCTCTGCTAAAGATGAAAAAAATGCAATTGGAGCAACCCTGTTCTTCAATATTGCACACTATGCACTTCGACCATGGCCATGGATCATTGTGGCTCTATGTTCAATTATCATATTCCCCGAACTCAGTGATATCAGAGCACAATTCCCAAATATCAGCAGTCAGTATCTAAAACACGATATAGCTTATCCGGTAATGATGACATTACTTCCAAAAGGCCTGTTCGGACTTGTTGTTGCATCACTGGTTGCTGCATATATGTCAACAATAGGAACTCACCTCAATTGGGGCGCATCATACGTTGTAAATGATTTCTACAAACGTTTCATTAAACCTGATGCAACAGATCGTCAAATGGTCTCTATGGGACGTATGCTTACAGTAGTATTAATGATTCTTGCCGCAATTGTTGCACTTTGGCTTCAAAATGCCAAACAGGCCTTTGACATTCTTCTCCAGATAGGTGCCGGCACCGGATTAATATTTATTCTCAGATGGTTCTGGTGGCGCATAAATGCCTATACAGAAATTACCGCCATGGTCGTATCGTTCATTGTTGCTATAGTTTTTAAACTGATTATCGGTGTGGCAGGACCAGATGAAGTTGCAGTATGGTATAGAGTTGCACACTGGCAATTATTACTAGGTATCGGCATTACAACTTTTGCATGGTTAGCTGTAACCTTTCTTGCCAAACCTGAAGATGATGACACCTTAAAACGTTTTGTGAAACTTACAAGACCGGGAGGACCCGGATGGAAAAGAATAAATGCTCTTTTAGAAGCAGAAGGACATCCACCGGTTGAACATCAATTGCCTCTTGAAATACTCTGCATGACTGTCGGTGTTTTTACTGTATACGGGGCACTATTTGCAACAGGATTCTGGGTATACGGCAATACAATGCCGGCAATTGTCTGTTCTGCTATTGCAGCCACAGGCGGATTCTTCCTGTTTAAATTTTTCGGAAAGCTTAAAACAGACGGTAATAGATAAATAAATGGATATTGACTTCATTGATCTTCTGCCCTGAAAGGGCAATATATACCGATCCGGGGCAAGGCCCCGGGTCAAGTATTATTTACTTCGATATTCGACATTCGGTGTTCTGCGGTTCGATATTCTTTTTTTAAAAAAAACAATTATAGATATTCTTTCATAATTTCAAGAATCTTTTTTATATGATCGCGTTCTTCCTGAATTATCTCTTCAATAACCGCATGATCTTTTTCAGATGTAATAGTCTTCATTTCATGGAAAAACAAAATAGCATCTTTTTCAAGGTCAAGGGCTCTTTGAAGGGCAGTGGCGAGATCCGAAAAATCATTTTTTAGTTCTTTTTCAACACTTTTAGAAGGGAAAACTTTATCACCAACAAGAGAACGATAAAAAAGGCTCAATTCATCATCATCAAAAACCGATTTCTCTGTTTGCGGCTCAATAGATGAGAGCATTTTGGTAAATATAACTTCATGCCTTACCTCCTCTTTGGCAAGAAACTGGAATATTTCTTTAACCTTGGGATGTGTTATAAGCTCAGCCATATCCTCATAAAAGATTTTGCCTTTTCTCTCAATTTCAACTGCTATCTTTAAGACTTCACTACCCGCATATTGTAATCCCATCATGCACCTCACTTATCAATAATTAATAGAATTTACTTTATTAGATTCTGAATTTATCAATTAGCAAAAAAACGTTCAATCTCTTCCAAAGAAGAATTCTTATGATCTCGCTCATCAAGTGCAATTCTTCTTATTAAATCATTCAAAGTCTTCTGTCTTGGATAGTATTTGAAATATACTGAATCCACCGGTTCATTATCCCATTGTGGATTTTCTTTGGCCATTTTCATATATTCATATTCGGCATGAGATTCAAATGCTGCATTCATTTGAAATGAAGCAACAGGGCTAAAGAAGTAAATTATTCGTGTCAAATAATAATAGATATATCCCATGATACGTGGTAAAACAACGTAGCGAATAAATCCAAGTTTGATACCTTTTTGGCGGATAATGCTATCCAGGAGAAACATATGATATTGTTCGTTATCCTGAGCTTCTCTGCCTAGTGAAATGATATTATGGAGTAATGCTATATTTTCTTCAGAAGCTTTATCCTTCTTTGCAAAAAGTCTGGACAATCTGAGATAACAACCGTTTTCCCAGGCCCAGTATGGATAACGGGCAAGTATCTCAAGAACTTTGAATTTTTGAAGTGATGACTTGGCTCCATATAAAACATCAAATGTGACATACATAACTTGTAGAATAAAATTTGATTTCAGTTTTCTTCCGGAAAGAGTTCGTTCCTGTTCTTCAACCAAATTAAGAATTTTACCGATAGTATATTGATATTTTGACATCATTTACTCCTGCCAATTATCTAAACTTCATATTAAAATAATTTAAGATTTTCTTTCAGATTGCCACAAATTTTACAATCTTCATTAATCTCTCCATGTTGAGTATAACCACAATTTGGACAGATAGAGATGGTCTCGCCAACAAAATCCTTATCTTTCATTACTAATTGCAAAGCATCGGAAAACATAGCTGAATGAGGTATCTCTGCTTCTATTGCGTAATTTATTGACTGGACAACATTCCTCTCCTCCTGCAATTTTGCAACAGAATCAAAAGCAGGATACATCTCTTCTATTTCAAAATTTTCAGATGTAATTGCATCCTTCAAATTTTCAGATGTCTTCTTAATTTCACCAAGAGCTTGCAAGTGGTTTGATGCATGCACAAATTCAGCAAATGAAATAGCTCTGAAGAGACGGGCAATATTTGGCATTCCCTCTTCTTCAGCTTTATTTGCATATAGTTGATACTTCAAATGTGCCTGACTCTCACATGCAAAAGCCTCTCTAAGATTACGCTCTGTCATTTTTTTCAATTATGCGCCCCTGCTCCAAGCAATAAATGACGAATATACTTATTATGCACTATTAACTAGTGTATTTTGTTGACAGTCTTTGCAAATACCAAAAAAAGTTAAATGATGAGAATATATCTGATATTCGCTGATCTCTTCTATCTGACTTTCATCCAACATATTTATTTGATGAGGGACATCATCAATACGACCACAATCCAGACACGAGATATGATAGTGCTTCCTCATATCACCGTCATACCTGAGAACACCTTTACGAATTGAAAGTTCTTTTATCTTTCCTTCATCATGCAAAATACCAAGATTCCTGTAAATAGTCCCCCTGCTTATATTTGGCATTTGCGTTCTTGCCTCTTCAAATAACCAATCAGCAACAGGGTGGGTTTTTGTGTTGCGAAGAATCTTTAACAATAAATCTCTTTGGCGACTTGATTTTAATTTTTTCGTTTTTTCAATCATACTGATTAACTCTTTTTTTTAAGACACAAAATTGCCCGGAAGAATCAACTTCCGGGCAATGAATCAAAATTCTTAAAAATATCGTTCCAGCAATCCTTTAAAAGCTTTACCATGACGAGCTTCATCTTTGCACATCTCATGGACAGTATCGTGAATAGCATCATAATTTAGTTTTTTAGCCAATGTAGCAAGATCTTTCTTACCCTGGCATGCACCATATTCAGCATCAACTCTCATCTTAAGATTAGTTTTGGTGTCGGCAACAACAACTTCACCAAGTAATTCAGCAAATTTAGCAGCATGCTCAGCCTCTTCAAAAGCAATACGTTTGTAAGCTTCTGCAATTTCCGGATAACCTTCTCTGTCTGCTTGACGGCTCATTGCAAGATACATACCGACCTCTGTACATTCACCGGTAAAATTCATCTTCAGACCTTCAAGCACATCAGCATCAACACCTTTTGCAACGCCAATTACATGTTCATCAGCCCAGTTATAATCTTTATCATCCTGCAATTTGAATTTTGATGCAGGCGCACCACATTGAGGGCATTTCTCAGGAGCATTTTCACCTTCATGCACATAGCCACATACCGTACAAGTCCATTTTTTCATCATCAACCTCCAATTTTTTAAATTCTGTTCAATTTATAAACATTTAAAATGACAATAACAATAATCATTCCTAACTTAACACATGGAGATTAATTTGTCAAGTAAAAAATCAGATTAAATTAAGAATCATTCCTACTTATTTTTTGGAGGTTGTCTATCGCCTACATTGATCTACAGCATGGTGCTGATAATAATCTCACATTTATCTTTCTTTAATACCTCGGGAAACAGCCATCTTTGCTAAAGGCGGACCAAAAATTTCATTAATAAAAACCGACAATAAGACAATATTTACCATTAGACTTATATAATGAACCTGATCTTCCGGTATATTATGAATGATTGGTGAGGCTTCAATAAGCAAGACCAGTCCCAGTGCGACACCGGCCTGAGGCAGCATACAGTAACCTAGATTATTCTTAAGAGATTTTGGGAGTTTGCGTATTGCACATGCACTGTAAACACCTAAATATTTTCCTAATGCACGCAAAACTACATAAATTGAGCCAAAAACCAATATTTCTTTCCTTATAAGAACAGCCGGATTGAGTTCAGTACCGGCAATCACAAAAAAAAGAGCATAGATTGGAGGTGTCATTTGCCGGATACTACTAAAAACTCTAAGATTGTCCAAAGAAGCATTTATCAAAATGGCACCAGCTGCCATATTTGTAAGAAGGGGTGATAAATGAAAAACGATGGCTGTCGCATTAATAATAAAGAGGAATCCAAGAGAAAATATAAATATTTCATTTTTGTTTCTAATATTTCTAATAAGAAAATGAAGACAAACGCCTGCCAGAGCACCCGCGCCAATAGATATTGCAACTTCCAGGAAAGCATGTTGAATAATATGCCATTGTGAATGTACTTGACCACCTGCCGAAGGAAAAGATCCTGATACAACGGCAAAGGCAATACCGAATAAAATGACACAGCCGGCATCATCCAGGGCAACAACACCATACAGATAATCTACAAAAGGGCCACGAGCGCGTAAGGATTGGACAATGGCCACTGTAGCAGCCGGAGCTGTTGCCGATGCAATAACGCCAAGAAGAATGGCAAAAGGTATAGGCATTTTAAAGAGAATCAATCCAAAAAAAACTGCTGCTATAGTAGCCACTATTTGAACAACTGTAATTAAAACTACGTCTGCACCCATACGCTTAAGTTTGGACCATGCAAATTCACCACCAATAGTCAATGCAATAAGACCCAGTGCAACTTCTGTTATTATTGTAAGAGACTCACCCATTTCATGGGAGACGATACCCAAAGCAGTTCGGCCTAGAATAATTCCTGCAAATATATATCCGGTAATCTCCGGCAGATGGAACTTGGTAGCTATCTTTCCGATAAAATATCCTACAACCAGTAGAAAGCCAATAGTAAATAACGGATGATGGCTAAGCAGATCTCTCAATTCAATAAGCCGGAGTAGGATAGAATGCATAAAATCTCCATTAGATTCATGAGTATAAGGGTTTATAGTCTATTATTTTTTTGACGAACATGCAAGAACAAAATTATATATTTAAATACTTTCAATTTAGAACTTGCATTATCGCAAGAAATGTTGTAAACTATCTGAATCAAAATATTGATAGAGGAGCCTGTTACAAGAGTTTGCTTTGCTAAGGGAGAACGGTCCCGTTGAAGTTAAGCATAAAGGGTAACAGGCCGAAATTGACACACCACCGTCAGGTGAGTTAATTGGTACGGAATGTGAAAACATCCGGACTGTCACGGAAACATCGTGGAGCGCTATCGTGATTTAAATTGACTGATTATTCAGCGGTTAATCGTGAGAGCCTCAAAAGACGATTAACCGTTTTTTAATTAGTCATTTTTTTTTGACCAAGACATTATCTAAGCATCAATAGAGGTGCCTGTTACAAAAATTTGCTTTACCAAGGGAGAACGGTCCCGATGAAGTTAAGCATAGAGGGTAACAGGCCGAAATCAACGCGCCACCGTCAGGCAAGTTGGTTGGTACGGAAACGCGAAAGCATCCGTACTGTCACGGAAACGCCCGTGGAGCGCTATTGAATCGGTAATCAAGGATACTCCTTGTTTGGGCCGATGGCTCCCTTTACGTTTAGGGAGTCATCGGTTTTTTTATTTTTTAACAAAATAATTTAATTAATAATAATCCCGGAGCGACAAATGAAACTACTTTCACACAATGGATTAATCATTCCACTAATTATACCATATATGCCTAATGGGCAGATAGATGATACAGCCCTGAGACGCCATGCAAAAAGAATGGTATCTTATAATGCAGGAGCCTTGATTGTTGGTGGACTTGCAGAAGAAACTGCAACATTGACAGAACATGACTTACTTCATGTTATATCAACTCTATCAGATGAATTACAGGCCGTTCTGCCACTATGGGGAGTAATAACCGATCCTATTCTAAAAACAGCTGCGCGAACAGCTAAAATGATGGTACTACGCGGCGTATCGACCGTTATTGTCAGGTTACCGCATATCGCCATGAGGACGCCTGATGGCCTAATAGAATTCCTACGAGGCATTCATCAACATTGCCCCTCTCCTCTGGTTCTGCATATGCCCGGCCAACAATTACTCGACCATATCCAGGGTCTGAACAATCTTGTAGAGGATGGAATCATACATGGTATTATAGATCCGGGCGATTCAATGAGTACATCCACATTGCTATTAAAAGAAAAGCATGAACAAATATCTTTCATTGCCGGAAGTGATCAACTATGCCTTGCACATATGGCACAAGGAGGTAATGGATTCATCTCTATTAAAGCCAATGCACAACCAGAATTATGGCAAAAAATTGCACAAGCTATTGAAGATAGGAATTGGGATATTGCACGCAGCTATTTCTTCACCAGCCTTCAGCTTCCAAACTCTGCCACTGCCATCCGCACTTTACTGGCACACCAGGGATGGATCCACACACAATCTCCCGATGCAATTCAATTTCAAACATATGCCGATCTTTCATATATGCGGACTCAATTTGAGGGAGCCATATTGTGAACTGGTCGAGGCTGGAAAAAAAACAACGAGTTCTTAAAAGATTAGCAGCTGCCGGGGATACTTTTGGCTCGCCATCATATATCTATGACGAAGTTGTTATAAAACAACAATGTAAGAAAATACTGCGGCTATCCAATGCTTATGGCATGACCATCCGTTATGCAATGAAAGCAAATCCAAACAGGAGCATATTACGTATGATCAATAATGCCGGGCTCTCTCTCGATGTAAGCTCAATAAATGAGGCTGCCCGGGCAAAAATTGCAGGAATCCCATTCAATAAGATGATGTTAACAAGCCAGGATGTTCCCATGGGCCCGGCACTGGATCAGCTCCATAATATGCTACAACAAGGTTTACGTTATACGATATGCTCAAGAGTGCAGCTGGAGAATCTGGCACGGTTTAACAATATTGCTGAATTTGATACTGCCATACGAATCCATCATGGCGGTGGTTCAGGTGAGTCCGATAGTAGAAACACATCATCGCCATATGCAAGTTTTGGCATCCTTGTTGATGATATACCAATTATTAAAAAAATAATGCTTAAATACGGACTTGAATGTGGTTGTATTCATGGTCATATCGGATCTGGTTCCGAACCGGAAATATGGAAACAACACGTTGATACCATGCTAAAAATAATAGCACAACATTTTCCTGAAGCTCATACTCTAAATCTCGGTGGCGGTTTTAAAGTGGCCAGAATGCCGGGGGAAGAAGAAGCGGATATCAGACTATTGGGAGAATATGCCGAATCTGCATTTCTACGTTTTAATCAAAATTATGGACGTAAATTAAAGATGGAAGTGGAACCAGGTACATTTATTATTGCCAATGCAGGAATGTTATTGACACGTATTTTAGATATAAAAAAGAATCAAGGTGCGCAATGGACTTTTATTATTACAGATGGCGGTATAAATGCCAATGTTCGTCCGCTCATGTACGGTTCTCAACATCCTTTTGCACTGTTAAATGTGCAAGGTGATCTTGTATGGAAAGAAGGAGATCCTATGGCAAGACCGGATCAATGCATTGTTGTAGGACGTTGTTGCGAGACAGGAGACTGTCAAACTATCGACTCATCCGGTCGTATTATACCTCGTTCTATGCCTATTCCTAAAGTTGGCGAATACCTGCTGGTAGGAGGAGTTGGTGCATATTCCTCTACAATGTCGCCATTTCATTATAATTCCTATCTTCAGCCTTCAGAAGTATTACTGACCGAAAATGGTGATCTCTTTCAAATACGGCAGCGTCAGTCACTTGAACAGGTAATTGCCAATGAATGGCCGGTAATAGCTCATCCTTGTACTGCAGCATAGATATTGTAACTTTCTAACAATTTACGAATAGAATCAAATATCTTAGCAATAAAAAAGCCCTGATCTCGGAAATCAGGGCTTTTATTTTTTCGTTGCATCGGTAACAACGAAATATTTATTGACAGATTTACAAAGGTTTTAAAATTATTTATTGCCAGACATCACAACTGCCATTGTTATAAGCATCAAACTTTTGTTGTAGTTCCAAAATTTCATCTCGACTGCCCGGATTCAAAATCATTGCTTCTCCGGCCATGAGAAAATCAGCTGTCAAAGCCTCATCACCATTTATATAGGCTCCCGCAGCATAGTTAAATTCCGAAGCCAGAAGTTGTTTTTTAAGAAGAGATATGGCATCAGAACCATGATAGTTCATAATTGAATAAGCACTTTTAAATGAGATACCATTAAAGGGAGTCTTATCAAAGCTCTGGACAACATCCAAATATTGTATAAGCTGATCACGAGTTAATTGAGTACCATTGGTACGATCTTGAAGAATTACTTTTTTAATGTTATTCTTCCAGAAACCAATAGTATGAGCATCACATATTACCGGTGGAGGAGGTGGCGTATTTGTGGAGTAGCCACGAATTTTAAAGAGGCGAATCGCATAAATCTCTTCGTCCAGCCCGGCTCCATCGGCAATTAAATCTGCTTGTAGATCACG
Source organism: bacterium (assembly GCA_023139105.1). Taxonomy (GTDB): domain Bacteria; phylum Zhuqueibacterota; class QNDG01; order QNDG01; family JAGLOF01; genus JAGLOF01. Next base: position 70,322 of record JAGLOF010000054.1, on the reverse strand, counting down.
AGTAATAGTATGCCACTGACCATCAACAATATCGGAACCTAATCCGGTATGCACCTTATTGCTCATGTAAGTATACGGTTCAGGTAAAACCTTTAAACCACGGCTTACATCTTCTGGTGTATATTCCAACCAACGGTTACCTTTATCAGTGGACACAACAACCCAGACTACAAAATCAACATTGAATTTAACACTGAACTGAATAAACTTTTTGGATGTATTGTTCCAACTGTAATTCCAGAATGTACCGGGGCCATCACCATCTGTTAGTATAAAGCCAGTAGTAGTTCCCATATCAAATAATTCAATTACACGGCTGCCACGATCCGGATCATAGTTATTCTGCAAAAAAGCACCTGACGCTTCCGGATTCATCCACCAATTATTAATCAATCCATCTTCAGCATCTTCATAAATCTGTATTCTTCCATTCTCATCAAGCAGCATTATATCATCAACAGCATTAAAAACAGCTGATGCTTTAGCCATCGAGCCAGTGTCCAGCTCAGAGTCTTCAGATGCCATTGGATTTTCAAATTGCGAACAACCGGTTATTAATGCGGCCCAAATAACTATAACCGTACAAGCTAAAAACTTCCCGCTTTTTTTAAACATGATTTCCTCCAAAAATATATATGTGGTATATTTTTCCTATAACTAAGGTAAAAAGTTCTATAATTAGAATAATCAATAATAGCCATTAGTCCAAAAGAATTATTATGAAGTTTTTGTCATATTTGCATAAAACATGTATTAATTAAAATATGATAACAATTTGTTTTACAAGTGCTTATAGCTTTTTTTTACAAATATAAAATAATACTTGTCATTTTATGATACTGCAATTTTGAGATGATTAATCATGATTGCTTTTACAGACTTTCATTCCGGCAAATTTTGCCCGATCACAATCACTATAAAAAAACCACCTCAGTTGCAGATGGTTTAACAAAATCGCCTATTTAATCCTGGCTTTACCTGGATTTAAACTAATTCCCATGAGTTTTCCCCTGAAAGAACCGATAAGGATAGCGATAGCGATGGATTGAACCAGGACATTCGGTATCGGTATCGGTATCGCAATCGTTTGTTGTTTTGCGGTTTATAAGAGAAAGAACCGACAGCGATACCGATACCGATACCGATGGAAAGGTGATATACTTCCAACTCAAAAAAGTATAAAATGGAGGAGTTGATACAGCCCCTTGGGGGGATTTACTAATACTCCAGAGGAATGATCCGTAACCACCACCCCTTCTCATCCTTCCTTTGTACTAATTGATATAAAACATCATCTCTCACATCATATGGATTATTTTCCAAAATATCTTTCCAAACAAAAGGAACACTTTGCCGTGATTCGATCTTTCCCTGATGGTCCATTACAATAAATTCTGTTCTACCCTCTTCTTGGCGATACATCTGAGCATACAGATATTTTTCATCGGCACGAAGTGTACGTATGGCAGGCAATGTGTCGGCAAAGATAATTTCTTTTTCTATACGATCAAAGAAACGTCCGAATAACGGATGATTACGATAGCCAGCCAAAACACTCTGTCTATGGGCTTCTGTGACCAGTAAACGGTCGTAATCATGATGTATTCTATGACTCAGCACTCCACCGGGGGCAAAGGCACTAATTACAAAATCATTGTCTACGCCTTTGGCAAAAAGAAAATTACCTCCGACACGAAACTCCAAATCCCGGGTGAACAGGCGATTTTTCTTCAATACTGTATGATACTGATTCTCAATGCGATAGCACTCTTTCTTAAACTTAAGGTCCTTATCAAACCAATTTAGTGCATACTGATTCACACCCTCGGCATCATTAAATGAGCTCCAAGCTACATATCCGCCTTCCCAAGCCTGAATCATTGCCCCTTGAATTTCCTTTTCTTCTATATATTGACCATTGCGATCAAAGAATACTACAATTTGATTACCATTCACAGCCACTTTACCGGGTGGAAATGCCAGATAGATGCTATGCCCTGCAATCATCTGTATCTTTCCTGCTTCCTCACCGATGCCGGCAAAACGAAACTTAAATTTGAATGTATTTCGATCATAAACCAAAACTTCGGCGGCTTTCTCTAAAGAATCAGTGGCATGTGTGATATAAATACAGTCATCTTGAACATAAAGCCGTGCAGGATAAGAGATTCCCTCAAGGGCAACATCTCTGCTTTCATTCTGAATCCGAACACACCCGGCCGTTAAACCAAGGACAGCCATAAATAACAACACACACTTGAATTTGTTAAAAAACATAGTTTCTCCTCCTACTGTTTTTCCTTCAGTTGTTGAACACGTCTCTGATACTTTTCCGATGAAGGATCTTTATCCAAAGCCTTCTGTGCAAATTTCAGTGCCTTCTGTAGATGATCTTTTTCCTCCCATGCTTCCGATAATATAGAATAGGTCGCCGTATACTCTGGGTAACGCTCACGATTATATTCCAACATTTCTATAGCAATATCCGAATACCCGCCCACCAGGGCTGAGCAGGCCGCATGGTGCAAAACCTGTTTAGTGAGTGGAATGTCATAACCAAATCGATGAGTAAGATTTTCATAATGTGCCTTGACTGCTCGTAACCCCGACTTAATGACTTCCCAAGGCAGACTCCAGTCTGAATATATTAATTGAAGGCCATGCAACGTTGAAGGAATCACTGTAGATGCATGATTTTGATCAGGAAAATGCTTGAAAGTACAATTGAAATCAGCCCCTCCTTTATCTGCCATAAAAACACATAAATTCTGTAACATAAGAATATCTTCCGCATCTCCCTCATCAGCCAGCGTTACAATTAAGTGTGTATTGATATTGGACTGTTTTTCCATAAACAACTTCAATTGATCGATAGGCTCAAAATCATTCCACCAAAAGCTGGGGCTGATAGATAGAAGGGCACCGAATAGTTCAGGTTCATTTATCAGTGCATGGCCGATAAAAAGACCACCCAGGGAATGACCGATAAGTATCCGATAGGGATGCGTACGATAGTTTGTGTCTACATAGGGTATCAATTCATCTTTTATAAACTGAAGAAAGGAATCCGCACCGCCGGCCGTAGGATAACGTTGCGCCGCTCCCCCTTTCGCTGAAGTTGACGTAAAATCTCGATTTCGGGTAGCCTGACTTATATTCTCAATCCCGATCACGATCATCTTGGGAATGGTTCGATAAACGGAAAGATAGCGTATCATAGTTGCAGTGACTGGGAAGTTCATGCCTGCATCAAGGACAAATACAACGGGATAGCATTCCTGAGAATCTTCATAATTCCGGGGAAGACTGATATACAGTGTGCGTGTTTCATTTAATATGATAGATTTAATTTCTGTCTTTTGACCAATTAATATTGAATTTTCTTCTACCTTCCCCATGCATACATCTGATGTGATTATACAAATTAAAATCCATTGAACAACTTTAATTAGGTTAAGCAAGTTTTCCTCCTATTCTAGTCTTTAACGCCCTAATAATTAATGTGACGTTTTTAACAGCATGCTAATTTTTTAACATTAACATACAAATAAATAGCCGTCCATCCATGTGGACGACATACTGCTATGAAGAATGAGATTTGTAACGCTCTTTTTCCTGCTCCGAACGTTTATAGATATCTTGAATTTTCCAGGTATCTTCAATTTGTTTCATCCGAACCAACCAGCGGTCTGCAACATCAATCTGGTGACAAGTACCGTCAGCCTGCACTCCTTCACATTTAATATCAATAATTGCTATATAATCAGTGCCTGATCTCTTCAACATATGCATTGTATATTGGGCCGTCATTGAGACATTGCCACGAAAATAGTTATAATCAATTTTAATAGCATATCCTCTGGCCCAAGTCTTATAATCCAATCCTTTAAAATGTATATAATCGGGATGATAACAATCCACAATACCCGTAGCATCCATTTGAACCAAAGAGTGAACATACTGTTGAAAACAGCTTTCCACACTCATCATCTCCTGCCAGCGTTTTTCAGGTGATAGATCACCCCGTTCCCAAGCCTGAATGGATGAAATTGCCATAACAAGCCCAACAAGAATGACTGTTAATCCGACTTTTCGTTTTCCCCGCAGATGTTGGCGGCTCAGGTTGGGATCTAATACTGACAATAAACGGTTCTCTAATGATGTGCGCGTAGCTATACCGACTCCCCAGGCAGTGCCACGCTGTGTAAGGGCAACTCGTCGAGTGGCTTCAAGCAGAACTTGTGCATATCTGGAAGGACGAATACCAGTCTCAAGTACCTCATTGTCTCCGGATTGTTCTCTAAGCGAGATAAGCTGTTTCACTCCGATCCGGATCAATGGATTAAACCAAAAAAGTATAGCAAGTACTTGTGCCAATCCAGTTGTTAACACGTCATATCGATAAATATGAGCCAGTTCATGCAAAATAACCATTTTCAAATCTTCTTCTGACCATCTCACAGCATCTCCAGGCAAAGCGATGCTGGGTCTCCTGATCCCCCATGTGAATGGCAATAAAACCTGTTTACTTGTTTTAATTTGAATAGGTCTCTGAATTCCGGATTGATTGATCCATTGATTCAACTTATCTAAAGTTTCACTAGCTTCCCATTCTATCATATTTTGTCGTAAATATCTCTGTCGCCTCATTCCTATGAATACACGTATCGCTCCCAAGACTATGCCGCTGATCCAAATCAGGAGTAGTCCCAATGGCCATGAAGAGATATTATTAAAGATATTTATTCCCTGGTTCGACATTTCCACTACATCAGTACTGGACCTAGCATGTTCTGTAAATTGGACTTCCTGAAGCGACGTGGATAATGAAGGCCACAGAGCCAATTCCCATACAGGTGCTAAAACAGAAATCAGAGGTATAAGTGCGACTCCGCTAAAAACAAGTACAAGAATCCAGTGGCGGATTGATGCTGAGATACGCTGCATTCCATGAATGATCAATAGACCGCCACCCAGCAAAATAGATTGTTTGATGATGACATTAATCAATTCTTCAAAAGCAATTAAAACACCTATACTGATGAATGGACTTTCAAGCCAGCTGATCACACTCATCGCCCCTCTTTTCTGGCATCTTCAATGAGACGTGAGAGCCTGTCATATTCTTCATTGGACATATTACTGCTGGTGATATCCAATAGAGCTGCTACCATATGTTCTGCGGAATTATCAAATAATGTTGTCATAAGATGCTTGAGTGCACCTTTTTTTGCGATCTCTGGTTTTATGACAGGAGAGTATATAAATCTTGGACCATCATATTGATGCCTAACCAGCCCTTTCTCTTCCAAAATTCTTAAGAATGTCCTAATAGAGGAATTGCTTGGTGCATCTGGCAATGTTTCTTGAAGATCCGAAGCAGTCGTCTGTTTTTTCTGATAAAGAATTTCCATGATCTGTCTTTCACGGCGGCTCAATTTTTCAAGCGAATCTAAAAGCATAATAATCCTTAAAACATAGTTGTGCTAATTTTTTAACAGTGTACGAATTTTTTAACATCATGTTTCATTTTACTATTGCCATTAAAAAAAGCGAGCTCACAGCCCGCCTTTTAAATTGTCAAATATCATAAATGATTATTCAATGTTGTATTTTTATCTCATTCATCCCGCAATGCTATTGCCGGCTGCGTCCGCATCGCCCGTATTGATTGTACACTAACTGTTATAACGGCAACAAACAGGGTCAACAAAGCGGGTAAAATAAAGAGATCCAATTGTATATCAATACGATAGGCATAAGACTTCAACGCCTTCCCAATGAGCCAGTAAGCGGCAGGCCAGGCAGGAACATTGGCAATGGCCACCCAGATTATAAATTCGTTGGTTAGCCCACCCCAGATATGAAATTCAGATGCGCCCAACGTTTTCCGAATACCTATTTCCTTGGTGCGCCGTTCTACCATAAAGGCCGCCAATCCAAATAGTCCAAGGCAGGATATAAAAATACCGAGACCGGTTAACAAGTTGAGTAGTGTACTGATCTGATGCTCCTGATGGTAAAGTCTGTTATAAACTTGATCCAAAAACTGGAATTCAAAAGGCATGAAACGATTCACATCCGTGTAGACTTTCTCAATATGATTGACAGCGGCTTGTACATTCTCTCCTCTTATTTTAATCAACGCTTGTCCACTACTTTGACACTCTTTCATCGGCCGAATGAAATAGACACGTGGAGAGATCTCATTTTGAAGCGAAAGATAATGCACATCACTGGCAATACCAATAATAGTACACCGTTTCCCTCCCATTTCAAACCACTTTCCTACAGGATTATCAATCTGAAGTTCTCTGATTGCAGCCTCATTAAAAATTAGAGAAGAAACCGAATCCGATGCGAATGATTTGGAGAATAGACGACCAGCTGTTAATGTAATTCCCATGGTTTTAAAATAATCAAAATCAACACCCGTATTTATAATATCCAGCTCTTTGCCTTCTGTAGTCTTCCCTTCATATTTCCAATTCTGTGACCCGCGCCAGGTTTCCCTTGAAACGTCATTCCACACGCCACTGACAGAGGCAATCTGAGAGTTTCTCAATAGTTCCTGTTCAACAGATTCAAATTGTTCAGCAAAAGGCCCTTTCAGCGGAATAGTGATTACATGATCTTTAGCCAGGCCTAAGTCTTTGTTTCGAATAAAATGAATCTGTTTATTAATTGCCATAGAGCTAATCATAAGCAATAAAGCGATGGCGAATTGTAAAACAACCAGCCCCTGTCGCATTCCTGCGCCGTGGGATCCTTTATTCCCAATTGACTTCAGGACAGCAATGGATTGAAATCCAGAAAGCAGGATAGCGGGATAAGCACCGGCCAATAGTCCACTAGCCAGGAACAGACTTAGTAGTATACGCCATAATCCCCAATCCGCAATTTCCATAGCCAATGCCTTCCCGGTAAACGCATTAAACCAGGGAAGCAATATCGCGGACAGCATAATTGCCACAAACACTGCAATTCCGCTGTAAATCATGGACTCACCTAAAAATTGGGCGATGAGTTGACCCCTTCGTGCGCCTAGTGTTTTGCGTAATCCCACTTCCTTTGCCCGCGTCATTGCCCGGGCAGTCGACAGATTAATAAAATTAACACATGCAAGTAGTATGGCAAATAGTGCAATAGCAGTAAATAACATAACTACTTTACTGTCTCCCAATACAACTGATTCCCGTTGATAGGAGCGCGCATCCAGATGCATCTCTAAAATTGGCTGAAGCCGAAAAGTTAATCCATTTTTTACATGCCAGCTGCCATTGTCTTTGGCAATGGCTGTCATCTTCTCAGCAATTTCCTCTAAATTTGAATTAGGACTTGGCTGGATAAACAGGGTAAATTGACATGCATTCCAATGTGTAGAATAACCTGCAACATGTTTAAACGCTTGAACATAATCAAATTGCAGGGTTGAATGTCTGGGGGGATCAGCCAGGATGCCCCGGACTGTCAAAGGTTCCTCATCGGCATAGATAACCTGACCTACGGCCTTTTGATTGGGAAAATACCTTTCAGCCAAGCTGGCTGTAATAAAAATGTCCTGGGGTCCATCCAGAGCAGAACCGGATTCTCCTTCAACCTCAGGAAAACTGAACATCTCAAAAAAACCTGGATCGACAAAAATACCGCGTGACTCATAAAAAAATCGGTCCTCTACACGGAACACATTCCGATTATGAAACCAGATCCGCGATAAATTGACAACTTCTGATAACTCTGATTCAATGGCCTCTGCTAATGGAGCTGGTGTGTTCTCTAATCCATCCCAACCATATTTTGGCCAATCAGCCACCACGCGATACACATCCTCATGATTAACATGGAAACGGTCAAACGCCCTCTCATCTCTCACCCATAAGAGAAATAGGATAGCGACTGTCATTCCCACTATCAAACCAATAAGATTGATAGCAGCATAGACGGTTTGCCTTTTAAAGTGCCTTAAGGCCATTTTCCAATAATTGTTAAACATATCGCCTCCTTCACGTAATTTTCCCCTAAGTTTTTTAGGAAAAAGTATAAATATCTGTTTCCAATACCATAGACGAGCTTTAAAAATAGTGTCTTCATGAACAATTACCTGGAAAAACTCTTCAAAATCTCCAAGGGGTGTATACCATAGATCATCAACCAGAATAAATTTTAAAATCCATTCTGCCAATTTGGGTGGCTGTCGATGCATTAAAAGGATTCCGGATTAATATCTTCTGTCTCTGCCCATATAGCCTCATGCAGATTGCGTACACGAATTAATGCCTCACTACCATGACGGGTCAAGGTGTATATTCGCTTATGCCTGCCACCGCGTTGAGGAGTGGCTTCAGATAAATAGGAGTCAAGGTAGCCTCTTTTACCGAGTCGATCCAATGGCATATAAATGGATCCCAATGACCAGTTATCTCCGGTTAATCGGGATATATGCTCACGAATAGGAACACAATATGCATTCTCTTTAAGCTGCCAGATTGCCAATAAAATTAGTTCTTCTGGCCTTGTCAACATTTTTGTCATATACTTCCCCAATCCTCAATAATTGAAACATATATGAGTTACGCAGCTGACATAGATTTGTTTCATTTATTTAGGATTGTCCAAAGAAAAGGTATAAGTAGGTAATTAACATACCCGGTGTTTAATCAAGAAAAAACATCGGGTATATTAATACATATAATTTGAAATTGGAAAAAAAGTTCAGGACTATAATGGATTATTCAAAAGGAATGCTAGTGTTTCCAAAGTTTCACGAAAAGATTCACGTTGAGATTCAGGTAATCTTAAAAGTAAACGCTTTTCACACTCTTCTATCTCTGTATCCAGCATCGCTCTAATTTTTTTGCCGGAATCTGTAAAAAAAACTCTAATAGCACGACGATTCTCCGGAACAGGTTCTGTTTGGAACAAATCTTTTTTAACAAGTTGATTTATAACCCGACTTCCTCGTGATGGAGAGAGGTCCATTCTTTCAGAAAATTCTCCTCCAAAAACATGCTCTTCCGGATCAATAATCAGTATACCATTGAATTCAGCAGTGCTGAGTCCGCATTCTCTACGCAGATGTTCCTCGGTACGTACACAACCCTTTTTTATTGACTGTATAAGATCAAAAATTTGATGTGGCATAATTGATTTCCATTGTTAATAATTTGATATTTATAAGAATTGTCAATGTTAATGAGAATATGTTCAAAAGTCAAGCAATAAGACAATAGTTTATATTTCAATTTTCTTAATACATTGACAACCAGACAAATATTCAATTATTTTACAGTCGAATTATAGTGTAACATACTCATCATAGATTAAAATCACATAATAAATCCATTATTTTTTTTAATTTATCATGCTCCACCTATTTTTACTTTAAGATATGGAATTTCAAGTGCAAAAAGCTTTGCCTCATTAGTTAGAATTATTTCTTGTTTTTTTGATAGATTAGCCTTATCAACGTAATGAAACAGTGTACTTATAGAGTAATCGCTGCCTTCTTTTGAAATCTGAGTGATTTCTATTGATTTTAAAGCAATACTTTCCGGATAATCATTTACTATATTTTTAAAAAGGTTTTTCACTGATTCACAATTTGATGACCCGCAACTTATGCCTCCATATAAAAATTCTTCATCTATAAATGGTTTAATTATTTCAAAGTTGCTTGTCTGAATTGCTTTCTCTAATTTGTTAATAACATCTTCAACTTTTTTAGTTTGATCCCGAATACTACCCAGAGACATTTGTACGGCCACTATTGTCAAAAACAATAGAATACTCTTTTTCATAATAACCTCCAATGTTGTTGCAAGTGAAACTGTTGCAATATGCAACAGTAATGATAAAAAAATTAACCTTTTGATCGGCACTTATCACTATTTATTATAGTTTTTTGTAATAAATCAATTAAGTTGGTCAAGCCAAGTATTAAAGAGTTCTTATCTTTATTAGCAAGCTTATTGAGCATCTCATTATAAAATTCATTGTTTTCTTCATTTATTTTTTTTACGGTTAATCTACCCTGCTCTGAGAGAGTTTGAATCGTATATCTACGATTCTCCAAATCAAGTTTTCGATGTACTAATCCGATTCGTACTAATCCTTCAATACTTCTGCTAACTGTACTTTTATCCAATTCCAGTTCTTTTGCCAAGACACTAAGTGAACAAGGTTCCATTTCTTCCAACGCTAATAATGTATGGCATTGTGCTACTGAGACACCACAGCAACAATCAAAATTTTTTGATTGTTTTTCCAGCAGCCTTTCAAGCTGCCGCATTGATTTACGAAACTCATTAATATTAACATTATTCATTTTATTCCCACGGTTGCATACTACAACTGTTGTATTATACGGCAACAAGATTTATAGGGTTCCACATTTATCTGAAAATTCATATTTAAAAAATATTTCAGTCAACAATTCACCTGGTATTAAAAAAAACTAAACGGAAATAGTGTTCTTGTTTTAAATCATTTATTCAGAATCAGAACAACATAGGTCTACATCTTTTGCCCTTACCATAAGCATTGGTCGTACAATTTTTTGAAATAATAAAGCTGCAATTATACTTCCGGAAATCGGGCCAAATACATATACAACCAATGCTCCAATCGGTTTTGCAGGAAATGCTGCCTTTCCCCAACCTGCCAACCAGGCAAATATACGCGGTGCCAAATCTCTGGCGGGATTTATTCCTGCCTGTGTCAATGGAGCAATTACAGAAATTATTACAGTGATTGTCAAACCAATGAATAAAGGAACCAGAGTGTCATCCGGTCGTCCGATATTACATCCATCAGTCAATGTAAGAATCATAAACACAAGAAAAAACGTTCCTACTGATTCAACACAAAATGCAGTCCACATAGTGACACTATATGTAAAAGAGGATGAAGGATTAGGATAAAACTCACCAAATATTGCCGCTGTACTAATCGACTGAGCAGTTCCACGTATAATACCATTTGCTGCTTCAAATTGAATTATAGTACTATTAAAAATAACGTATAGTAAGACGGCTGCCAGGAATGCACCAATAAATTGGCCTAGAACATATCGTCCGAATTTGCAGGGCTTCATCCGCCCGGATACAATCATTGCTATAGTAACAGCCGGATTAAGATGTGCACATGATAGATGTCGTGTCACATAGATAGCCAGTGCCACTCCAAGCCCCCAAACCATGGCAACCTGGAAAAGGCCCAAATGGGTGTCAAATAAAATGGATGCAGCCACCACACCGCAACCAAAGAACACCAGGATGAAGGTTCCTAAAAGTTCACCAGCAAATTCAGCCAGCTTTTTCTGTTTTTTCAAAATTTCCATTTAAACACATCCAATAACTTATTATAAATTAAATTTGTTGAGATAATATGTAACTAAATATACGGCAAAGCCGTTTCAAATAAACCTTTTATTGGATGAAGGACTGATTGTTGGGATAAACTGACAATATAATGTGATAAGTTACATCATCTTAATCTTAACAACTGTTATATATCTGCATCGTTTCCAGTTCTTCCCACCGTTCCAACAGATTTATCAGTTCAATCTCTATCTCTTCGAGACGCTGCTTGGCTTTAGACATTTTGTCACCACTTTTATAAAACTCCGGTTCAATCATTTTCTCATGTAGAGCAGCCTGTTCATTTTCCAACAAATTGATGAGTTCCGGTATTGATTTCAGCTCAGCCGCTTCTTTATTGGAGAGTTTCTTTTTCGGTCTGGCTTTCTTTTCAGAAAGATAGGCTTCCTTTTTGTCAATGGATTTAATTGGAGAAAATATTTTCTCTTTGCGACGGGCTTTAATAGCGGCCCAATCATCATAGCCTCCAATATGTTCTTCGATAATTCCATTCTCAGTGAAAACCAAAGTGCTGGCTACAACGTTATTAAGGAAAGTTCTATCATGACAAATTAAAAATAATGTCCCATCAAAATTAAGCAAAAGTTCTTCAAGTAATTCTAAAGTTTCAACATCCAGATCATTTGTGGGTTCATCCATTACCAGGACATTGGCCTGTTGAGTAAAAAGCCTGGCTAAAAGTAAACGATTTTTTTCTCCTCCTGATAATGCCTTTACCGGTGTTCGCGCTCGTTCCGGTGTAAAAAGAAAATCTTGAAGATATGAATAAATATGGCGTTTATCATCGCCAATAATAACATAATCACCATGTAATAGTACATTCTCCCTAACACTTTTTTCCTGATCAAGTTGCTGACGTAACTGATCAAAATACACTATTTCCAGATTTGTACCATGGCGGATAGTACCGGATTGTGGTTCAAGTTTTTTTATTAATAGATTAATTAAAGTTGTTTTGCCACAGCCATTCGGCCCGATAATGCCAATAGAATCTCCACGAAGAATTCTGCTTGTAAAACCGTCAATCAATATTTTGCCATCATGCGAAAAACGTATGTTATCAGCTTCAAGAACCATTTTGCCGCTGCGGCCAGCTTCTATGATAGACAGAGAGGCAGCACCTTCCCTTTGACGCCTATGACGTCTTTCTTTGCGCATTTTTTCTAGGGCACGTACTCTCCCCTCATCCCTTGTCTGTCTTGCTCTGATTCCCTTTCGAATCCAAATTTCCTCTTCTGCCAGTTTTTTATCAAATCTGTCCCATGCTTTTACTTCATCTTCCAATACTCTCTGCTTACGCTCTAGAAAGGTATCATAAGTACATGACCAGTCAACAAGCTGTCCCCTGTCCAGCTCAACAATACGTGTTGCAAGGCGTCGGAGCAGCATACGATCATGAGTAACAAAAAGCAGTGTAATATTCTGTTTGAGAAGGTAATCCTCCATCCATGCAATAGAATCAATATCAAGATGGTTTGTAGGTTCATCAAGCAAAAGCAGATCCGGTGAGGAGACTAAAGCACGTGCAAGCAGCACACGCCGTTTCTGACCTCCAGACAATTGGGAATACATTAATTCAAAATCGATAGACATTCTTGTAGCAATTTTCCCAATTTCTTCCAGTGCGGACCATGAATCATGCTTATTCATATCCTCATGGAGTTGATCCATCACAACATGGTCATACTCAGGATGTAAAGTTAAACGCTGTTCTTCATGATGATATTTAACCAGCAACTTTCCTCTGATTCCAAGACCACCGGCAATAATATCAAATACCGACCCTTCAAAGCTGTCAGGAATATCCTGCTCAAAGTATGATACATGAACAGAAGCATCTTTAAGTACAGTTCCATTGTCAGGTTTCAAAGTACCGGCAAGTATTTTCATTAATGTTGATTTGCCTGCTCCGTTTCGGCCCAGCAGACAAATACGCTGATTCTTTTGAATCTGAAGATTTAAATTATCAAGCAGAAGAGGTCCGCCAAAAGCAATAGAGATATTTTGTAGTGAAATTAAAGCCATTTATATTTATTATCCTTATCTTTTATGAAAATTCACAAGTAAAGATTTAGTATGTTCAAACAGCAACTGATTGTCTGGCTTCCCATGTCCGGGTATTATTATTTTTGCTATCGGATATCGATGTTGAACATTATCAATTGATTCAGACCACTGCTCTGTGTTTGCATCTACGAGATTACCAAGATTGTTACTTTCAAGAGATTTTATCAGACAACCTCCAAAAAGCAATCTCTTCTTCCTGAAATAAACAGTAACATTATCAGGAGAATGCCCGGGTCCGGGATAAAATATCTCAAAATTTTCATTGGCAATGTAAATACTCACAATATTATTAACCTGAAAGGCCAATGTCGGTGGCACAAAGGTCATGGATTTATATGAATCAATGAATCGATCAATTTCATCATGTTTCCAGTTCTTAAGAATAGCTAATATATTCTTCCGCATTCTCTCACCGCGCTCTTTCAAAAGAGGCGCAATCATATCTGATCCCATTACCGAATGACCGGCAGCTATCATCACTTCATTTCCACCAAGATTATCAGTATGAAAATGTGTATTAATTACTGTCAAACGGAAATTGCGAAAAGTCTTTTTCATCCATTTGAGAAGATCCCGGCTGCCTGAGGGATCTTGCGGAGTATCTACCAGCACAAAATCCACATCACCCAATTTTACTAACAGGGAATTTGACGGCCATGGGAAGCGATGTTCAATAATCCATGAATCTTCACAAACAGGCCTGATAGAAAGATCATTACTAATTATATTTACACCTGTTTCAGACTGTGCCATTACCGTTATGCCGGATAAGGATAGTAAGAACAAGATTATAAAACGAGATAAATATTTCATTTAAAACTCCTTCATTAAAGCTCTAACTTTAATGTAACTAAAATATAGACGGATCGACAATACTTATCAACGCAAATCTATCTACACATTAAGGATTATCTATGATTTATTATATCCAGGCAGGACGGCAAAAAAATTAATGTCACAATACTATCTATAAATCATTTTCAGAAGATTAAAACCGTTCCCGGATGGTATAGCATTAAAATTAATGACAGAGGTTCATACAACTGCTTCCTGAAATACTGAATTGGACAGATCATATAGTGGTCTAGTTAAAAAAAAACAGGAGGTCATTATAACCTCCTGTTTTTTTATGTCGGGGCGGAGAGATTCGAACTCTCGACCTCCTGCTCCCAAAGCAGGCGCGCTAACCGGGCTGCGCTACGCCCCGAACTTTAATCGGAACAACAATATAGAAAAAATAAACGAAAAGTCAATACTTTTTAAAAGTATCTTGCATTTATTTTCAATTCCATCTTCCTGAATGCATTTCCCCGGTGACTTATCCGGTTTTTCTGATCAGCATTCATCTCTGCAAAAGACATTCCAAGTTCAGGGACAAAAAACAGTGGATCATAGCCAAAGCCACCTGTACCGGAAAGCTCAGATAGTATCTGTCCATGACACTGTCCTTCAACAACAATTTCTCCCTTTTCATCTACAAGAGCAACAACAGTTTTAAATACTGCATTTCTCTGTAATTGCGGTACGTTACCCAGCTCACTGAGTAATTTCAGGTTATTATCTTTATATGAGACATTCTCTCCTGCATATCTGGCAGAATATACACCAGGATCACCATCCAATGCCTCAACTTCCAATCCCGTATCATCGGCAACAGAAGAAAGACCTGTCTTGGCGAAAGCATATCTGGCCTTTATCAGGGCATTTTCTTCCAAAGTTTCGCCGTCCTCAACAATTTCTTCTAAAATGCCAACATCAGTTAAGGTAATTAACTCTATCTTCAATGTCTGCCAAATTTTTCTTATTTCTTCTGCTTTGTGCTTATTATGAGTAGCAAGTAGCAATTTCATCAAATCATCTCCTGGAAAAAAAAGAGGATAATGAAAAATCATTATCCTCTCATTAAAATTTTTCAGACAAAATTAACCGGTAATATCACCCTCATTACACTTACAAAGACCGATAAAATTCTGATTAAAGCGCCACGCGCCTGTTTTCTCAGATTTATCAGACGTAATCAGTTTGATAGCCTGAACTGTCTCGCCGCAACTACCACATACTTTGGTAAAGTCGGCTGTTCCTCTTGCAAATTTATTTGCAAATGATTGATCTTTAGCCATGGGTTTCCTCCAGTAAAGCTATGATTCTTTATTCTGTTTTATAATTTTATCAAATCCGTTATCTGAATTTGGTAGATGTAATCTTTCATATGCCAATTGAAATGGAATGGCAAGGATCTCCAGAACTTCTTTAGCCTTTGCTCCGTATTCATTTGGTCGTTTGCTCTCCAGACTGATACATCCCCAGGCTTGATCCTGGCCGCTCTTTAACGGTATCCCCAAAAACGAATGCATGCCATGCTTGGAATCTTCATCAGCAAAATACCTGGGTCTGATATATCGTCCATCTTCAATGTCCTGAATTATTAATGGTGCATTTCTTTTTATTAACCAACCGTTCAAGCCACCATCCAAGGGAAAGCGTATCCCTTGATCAATTTGATCTATCTGTCCATAGACATAACAAATTTCACCTTCACCATTTACATTTTTACTGAAGGTAAATCTATCAAGTGGAAACAATTGTTTGACATGATAAAGAAAACTTGTACATGTAGATTCCTCATCAGAGCAGCTTTCCAGCTCTTTCTCAAAATGAAGATGAACTTCATATACTTCCTGATCCATCTCCCAATGCAAGCCCCTATGACAAATTGTCATTACTTGAGCTGCTAATTGAGCAAATCTGGAAAGTATTTCAATATCTCCGTCACCAAAGTGCCCATGGGTCTCACTTACAGCTACCAGGACTCCTTTACACTCATCATCAATTGTAACAGGAACCCCAATAAGTGAATGTGGTTCAATATCATCATATCCTGATAGTTTATCTGCCTCAGTCAACAGAGGTTTGATTATAGAATCATTGGAAGATATAATTTGAGAGACAAGATCTCCTTCAGGTACAACAAAATTTTGTGTAAATAATTTATTATCAGAAACACCAAGTTGAAAAATTAACTTGCCATTCTGTATTAAATAAAACCCAATCCGCGATGCAACAAGTGACTGTTGAGTCAATGATAATATTCGTTCCTGGAACAAAGAGAAAGCAGGTCCGAATCCTTTCCAGGACTTTTCTGATCCTGGTTCTGCTTTAGCGATACTATAATCATCAATATCATCATATTCTTCATCTTCTTCAGTAGGCAGGTATCTGGTCAGATCGCCTTCGCCAAAATGAAACCAATAAAGACCCAGACCACTGAGTATGAATAATAAGCCCTTAAACAGACCACCAAGCCATCCCCATTGAGAAAAGGGCAAAAAGAAACCACATCCCATAATTATCATTAATGCGATAAACAGTATTAATAAACTAGTTTTAGCATGATCTCTGGGCAAAGGCCCTCCAGTATCCGATTATCTATAGAACAGGTAAATATAATTGAAAACCACAACGAAGTCAATAAAAAAACCCGAACCTTATTGCAGTTCGGGACTAATAAAATAATAAGGCTGTTTCAGGGAGATAAAAACCAATTCCTTTTTTGTACAATCACCAAATAATTCATTCTATTGCCATTTTTCATGATAGTGAATGTTATTTCAGTATCAGGTTTGACAGAAGTAACACATAATTCCAAGTCCAATGCATGTTTAAAGGCAATCCCTTGAAATGCAACTATTGTATCACCAACACTAACACCCGCTCTTTCGGCCGGTCCGTCTTTTGAAACATTTGTCACTACTACGCCATGTTGAGAAGATAAATCATCTACTGATAGTCCAACCCAACCGGGGTGTTTAATAAAATGATCAATAAGAGAATTAATCTCCATAGCAATCTTATATGCGGGAAGTGCTAATCCAACAGGCATATTCTCAGACTGGTGAATCTTAAAGCTGGTTCTTCCCATTAGCATCCCCACAAGATTACCTTTTCCATTAAAGACGGGGCTGCCACTGTTTCCAGGCGGAATTAGGGCACCAAGATGCAAAAGTCCATCATCACTTTTCCTTTCTAACATGGCCATTGTAACAGATGGAAAAAAGCCTAAAGAATTACCTAATATTGTGAGACATGCAGGATATTTTAGCTCTCTTTGATTCTGAAGTTCAACAGGCGTAAATGTCGTGCCTTTAAGTTTTAATATGGCAATACCTGTTTCAACGTTCTCATAGATCAAGACTGCCCGTACAACACTGGCATCATGAAGCGTAACTTGTAATTCATCGGCAGAAAAAACAACACTGTGGCTGGTTACAGCATATCCGTCTGAATGGATAATAAAACCTGTACCGATATGAATTTCCGGTCTGCCCTTACCCAATGTAATACTTTTAATACTTATTACAGATCGGCTGACTTGATTTAAAATTTGAGAATTTATTTGAAATGGCATTGATTCTTGCGCAAAAAGTATAGATACTCCAAAAACCAATAAAAAGCATGACCAACGACGTGCTGAGGAGTACAAATTATTCAACATACTAAAAACTCACCTGGGCTGCATGCCTACTGGATCGTACCAAACCAGGTCTATGTTGAATTGAATCAATTATCGTGCGTCCCGGTCTTCTCGGAGTGTCAGTTCTGTCAAGTTTAACAGTATCGTTGTACTCATCAATTACATAACGAATACTTCCACTTTGAGGCGGTAACATCAAGCTTGGCGCATCAGAATTCCGAGAAATTGTAACCTGTTCCGGCCCGGCTTGTTGAAAGAAACCTATTTGATCTTTAAAAATATATAAACTTCCTGTCACCAGTACAAGACATACTGCTGCCACAGGTACAATACGATGACTCAATACATATGAAAAAGCCGTTCTTTTTTGTTGTGCAGCCATTTCACGTCTGATTCGTTCTCGAAGAAGCAAATGAAATGATTCCGTAGCCTTGATTGTTGGCAGGGATTTAAGCTGATGCCTAAGCATATTCAGCTCTTCAATATGTTCACTACAATCAGCACATTGATGAAGATGCTTTTCGATTTCAAGACGTTGTGATCTGCTTATTTCATTATCTATATAGTCTTGAAGATCTCTACTAAAATTTTTACAGGGACTCATGCCCTCCTCCAAATCACTTCGCTAACAGATGTTTTAACCGCTTCTGAAGTCTGAGTCTTCCCCGGTTAACTCTGGACTTCACCGTTCCAATGGGTATATTTAAAATAGTGCTAATCTCTTCATAACTAAATTCATGAACATCTCTTAAGACAACAACTTCTTTAAATTTAGCCGGAAGTGCATCAATCTCTTTTCTTATTGTTCCACCTTTTATCTGATTTT
Organism: bacterium; assembly: GCA_023139105.1. Lineage (GTDB taxonomy): Bacteria > Zhuqueibacterota > QNDG01 > QNDG01 > JAGLOF01 > JAGLOF01. Next base: position 51,580 of record JAGLOF010000054.1, on the reverse strand, counting down.
CAACAATCTTGTCCGGTGTAAATATTGTATCTGGAATATCATAATCTTTGTCATCATATCCCATTTGACTTATTGAAAAGACACGCCGTCTCTTCCTGCGCCGCAATTCTGTTTTTGCCAGATTGCCTGCAATTGTATATATCCATGTAGAGAACTTGGCGACATCTCTGTAGAGGTGTTTATTTTTAAAAACACGCAGAAATGTCTCTTGTACCACATCCTCCGAATCTATTCTGCTTCCCAGAAAATTATAGATAAAATTTACCAACGGATCTTTATAACGATGAACAATAAGTTCAAAGGCATAGACATCGCCGTTCTGAAAACGGGCAATGAGTTCTTCATCCGGTGGTGTTTTACCCCTTGATCCTCCAGTAGAAACTCTATTCGTTTTATCTAACAAGATTGGCCTCAAAAAGTTCCGAAATTTGATAATTAATCTTAATTAACAAAATATGTTTTCCCTTTGTCGTCTGTTGCCGCCACGAATCAACTCATGTATTAACAGGGGAAGGGCAATTTTATCATTCATTCGCCCGGTTTTAAGATATACATCTGCTACGGCTAACTTATCCAGTCCCTGTAAAAGTTCATTGCTTGAGTATTTTCGTGTCTGTTCAAAATATAATTTACCAAAATAGTAGTTCAACTTTAATTGTGTCATGATTGTACTGTCGCTATGCCCCTTATCCATCATAGATCTAATACGGAGCAGGAGAGAAAATCTACGATAAAGATTCATCAAAAGACCTATTCCGGATTGCCCCTCAGCCATCATATGATTAAGGATATCTGTTGCACCGGACAAATCTTTTTTTCCCACACAGTCTGTCAACTCCCATATTGTATATGAACGTGAATACCCGGCAAGTTCTGCAACTTCACCGTCTGACATCTGTTTATTATCTCCGGCAGCGGCCATGAGTTTATCCGCTTCAGTTCGCAATGCCCACATGGAAGTGCCTGATTTTTGCACAAGAAGCTGAACAGCCTGCATTGATATTTGAAGCCCACGCGCTTTAAGATGTTTGAGCAACCACTCTCTTGCCTGATTATCATAAAGTGACTTGGATTCCATAACACTACACATTTTTATTAAATTACTGTAGAATTTCTGACGCTTGTCGATTTTCTGTGCAGTAAGAATAAGACATGTAGTATCCATTGGTGACTCAATGTATTTAAGCAAACTCTTCTTTCCTGTTGTTGATAGTTTTTGAACATGTTTAACTATTACCAACCTGCGGTCGGCCATCATGGGAAAACTGGAAGCAGCCTGAACAACAAGATCACCATCTGCCTCTTCACCGTAGAAATAATCAAAATTAAAATCGGCAGTTGCCGTGTCAACAACAAACTTTTGAATTCTCTTTACTATTTGATCAATATAATAGGGTTCTTCACCATAAAGTAGATAGACAGGAGCAATCTTGCCATTTTCCAATTCACGTAATAATTCACCAGCTTTCATAACATCCTTAATTAAATACCAAAAATAATCCAGCAAACTACGGTTAATATACCTGTATAAATGGAAAAAACCCAGAAAGTATTTCTGGCAAGCACCCAATTTAATAATCGAAGAAACATAAAACTTGCAATTGCCGATATAATAAGCGACATGATTGTCATTACCGGGTAAGTGGTGACAAACACTAGTTGTACACTATCAGTAAGCTCATAGGCACATGCACCTAAAATTGCCGGAATGGCTAAACCAAAGGCAAAATAACCGGCTTCTTTTCTGGCTAATCCCATTAAGATAAGTGGAGCAATTGTTAAACCAGAACGTGAAACTCCGGGAAGCATTGCCATTGCTTGAAACAATCCTATATATATGGCCCAACGCCAATGCAGCTCAGTTAATTTAAGAATGGATTTTTTTCTTGCAAAATATGTTAATGCAAGGACAATAGTAGTTATTATATATGTTATTGACAGGGTTTCAGGGCATGCAAACCTTGATTCAATTTGATCTCCGAATAACAGATATATAATAAATGTAACAAAAGTTGCTATTAGCAGATATATGGTCCAGCGAAGTTCAGGATGATTAAACTGCTTTTGAATCAACCCCTGCCAGGCCCCGGCAATGGTTTTTTTCAACCGTCTTCTATAAAACACTATAATGGCGATCAAACTGCCAAGATGTACAATGACATCAAAAATCAAGGGGATGTCCATTAATCCGAATACACCTTTTACAAATAAAAGATGACCTGAAGAACTTACCGGGAGAAATTCTGTTGCAGATTGAATAAGAGAAAGCAATAATGCCTGAACAATGCTCATATGAATCCTGTTTAAAGATAATAATAATAGGATAACAACTCAATTTGTCAAAAATTAGTTCCAACCTAAAATATAGTGGTTGGTCTTTTTTAACGCAAGTAAAAAAAGAAAAACCCTGGCCATTCTGGCCAGGGTTTCAAAATAAAGACTAAAACTAAATTATTTCATGCTATATACTGCACCTGCACGAATAACCAATGTATCAAAACCACCCAAAATATAACTGGCTTCAGCAAAACCCATCAGGTTGTCGCCAAATGCTTTTCTAACACCACCAAGAAGATGAATAGCTAAACCATTATCACTGTAAGTACTCGTACCTGCTTGTACACCTGGTTTGAACATAGTATCACTACCTGTCCATTTGGTATCCCAGCTACTAAAAACAAATCCCAGGCCTCCACCGGCATAAGGGATTATAGAAGCAGATGCATCACCGAAATCATAAAGAGCCAGCGCTGTAATATAGAACTGTGACCAGCTCCATTCAAAAGCTCCCAGATCTTCACCTGTTGACCAGTACATAAGATCTGCTGCAAAACGAATGTTAGGATTGATAATTGTCCCAAGATCAGCACGTGCGCCAAAGGCCAATGTATTGCTTACATCACCTTCGGGAATGGCGTAACCAAGATATCCACCGATACCGTTAAAACCAATTTCAGTCTGTGCAGTGGCCATACCTGCCATTAAGCAAACGGCCAACAGTATAAGAACTACTTTACGCATTGTCTTCTCCTTTGTTTGTATGTAGTTGTGATTCAATTTACAAAAACATCTAACTGCGAAAACCTACCACGGCCATCATACGTCCGGTCGCCCCTTTTTCCCTGCGGTGAGAAAAAAACAGTGCGGGATGGCATGACGTACATAATGTGGTAACGCTAATATAATCATTTTTTATGCCAGATGCAACAAGTTGATGTATATTGGCTGCCCATAAATCAACATATTGCTCTGCACTTAAAAAATTTGGAAAATTGGCTGCGACATCTTTAGCTACTTTAAAACAACAAGGACCGATACCAGGGCCTAAACCGGCATAAAGATTTGAAGGTTCACATCCAAATACATCGGCCATAATATGTATGCCTTTGGATACAATGCCCATATTGGTGCCTCTCCAACCTGCATGGAAGAGTGCCGATATTTGTTTGACAGGATCAACCACAAATATCGGAATACAATCTGCTGTCTGAATTGTAAGGAATAAATCAGAAGTAGCCGTTATCAGTCCGTCCGTAGCCGGGATACTTCCCGGAATATCAACTATTTCAATGTGATCTGAATGGACTTGCTGTGGAAACACTGTTTGATCTTTTGATATCCCCAGTGCAGTGAAAAACTGATCTCTGTTTTTATTTACATTATCCTTGGTATCAGCTGTATTAAATCCCAAATTTAGTGAATCATAAGGCTCAGGACTTATTCCTCCTACTCTGGTACTGAAACCATGAATACAATTGTGAAAATGGGTCAATTTCTCAAATTGACCCGTTTTTAGCTTCTGTATATCAGTCCATTGTATCATCTTATTTTTAAGATCCGCTGATTCCTGTAACGAAGTAAATGCACATAACTGTTGGCACCATGCGCATTAAAGATAATATTACCACGAACACCACGGAATCGTCTCTGTTCCATTATACTATCTCTAATTTGCAAACGATTAACTGATTTACCATCAATTAATTTTGTCAATATACGAATAATATCATACCCGAGAATTTCCAGATTACCGGGTGTTTTCTTTTTGGCAATTCTATATTGATTAATTAGTTGAAAATAGAGTTGAAAATCAGGATCAATATATGAATCTCCCGGGAATATCATTCCATCTGTCTGAGCTGCAAAATCTCTATTTTCAATAAGCAAAGACTCCTGATTCCAGTAGATACCGCCTAAAGGAATTGCAGTAAAATTTTGTTTAAAATAATGTGGTGCTACATACATCACTTCATCATTGTAAACAGGCATAAATATTCCATCAAAGGCTGTAACAGCAACGCGTGTCGAATCAACAAGATCGTCCATATCACAATCTACATAATGGATATTGCCGAAATCACCTTCATACACTTCTTCCCACTCATCTTTTGGTATAAAATGAATAAGAGAATCACTGACCATTTGTTCCAGTCCCTGTCTTCTGAGACTTGTCAACTGCTCACCAATATAATTTTTCCAATCACTGGATCCCTCAAAATAGTATTTTTCAGCTACTATGTTGCCACCATTTTCTTCTACTACTTTTACAAAAGCATCTCTGGATGTTTTACCTATCGTGTCAGCAGGATAAAAAACGGCAAAATTTTTCAATCCCAAATCTACAACTGCATATTTAGCTACACTTGTCGCATGGACACTATATGTTGCAGCAAGTTGAAAAATGAAATCACCGATCTCAGCGATATGATCCATTGTAGCAGTTGGAGCCAGGACAGGGACTCCACATTCCTGAGCGATGCCAGCAATTGCTGTTGTAATATCACTTTCCAGTTCACCGATTATTGCAACTACTTCCAAATTTCCACATAACTTTTGCGCTGCCATCACAGCTTGAACAATATTACCACCCGAATCTTCAATTATAAGTTTAATGTGATGATTTTTTTCTGAAAGTTGAGCAACTGCAAATTGAAGTCCCTCCAGAAGTAACTTCCCGTCTTCAGCAGTTGGACCGGTCAAAGGTAATATGACACCCACTCTTATTTGTCCCTGACTCAACACTTCAGCCTGTGATAGCAATTGACGGATAGTTACATCATAATGCCCCAGCGGGAATTCTTCCAAATGTTTGTTAAGAAAGAACTTTGCAGTCTGATAATGCCGAGCATCCATTTCCAGCCTGGCCAGTTTAATTGTAACTGTTGCACTTGAACGTTCGGTTTTAAGAGTATTGAGCAAAGCTTTCATGGCAGGAGCACTTAACTGAAGTTCAAGAATATCTGACGCAATTACCGCCGCTTTCTTTTGAAGTTCAATATCACTTCCGGTCTCTACAACTTTTAGGAACATGCTCACGGCATTAGCGGATTGACCGGTTTTTAAATAGACCTGACCCAATCCGTAAAATGCATCATCTACATAATGACTTGAAGGATAATCTTGAATAAGTTGATCAAATAATTTGATCGCTTTCAAATTATTATCCAATTGATAATTGGCTTTTCCCTGCATCAATATTGAACCTGTAAATCTTGCATGATTTGGATATAATTCATCCAACATGCTCATCACATCAATACATTTCTGATATCTGGCATTTTGATATACCGAGACACCTCTGTAAAAAAGGCTGTCTATTGCAGCAACCTGCTTTTGAGCAAACGTCAGTGATGGACTGATAAACAAGATAGCCACAAGCAAGGGTAAAAATAATTTTATTAATTTTTTCATAGAATAACTCCTTGGATTACTCGACAGTCACACTTTTTGCCAAATTTCGAGGCTGATCGACATGACAACCTTTAAGTACAGCTGTATGATAGGCCAATAATTGAAGAGGCAATACTGTTAATATCGGTGAAAGACACTGCTCAACAGGCGGTATTTCAATAATTTCATTAGCAAGTTCCTTTACACGTGTATCTCCCTCGGTAACAACTGCAATAATCCATCCGCCACGCGCTTTTACTTCTTCAATATTGGAGACAATTTTTTCATAGACAGAGTCCTTAATAGCGAGAAAAACAACCGGCATTTCCTCATCAATCAAAGCTATTGGACCGTGCTTCATCTCTGCAGCCGGATATCCTTCTGCATGTATATAAGATATTTCCTTCATTTTCAATGCACCTTCAAGAGCCACGGGGTAATTATAACCCCGGCCAAGGTATAATGCATTATTATGTTTTGCAAACTTTTCCGCTATTTTCTTAATATGATCATTCTGCTTCAAAATAGACCTACTCTTCTCAGGAAGCATGGCAAGTTCCTGGGCAATCCTTCTACCTGATTCTGATGAGAGAGGGCCCATTCGTGCAAGTGAAAGAGCCATTTGTATTAAAACAATTACCTGGGATGTAAATGCCTTGGTAGAGGCGACACCAATTTCAGGCCCGGCATGAAGATATATACCGGCTTCTGTTTCTCTGGCAATTGTACTTCCAACTACGTTGCAAAGCCCAAGCGTAAGTGCCCCTTTCCTGCGTCCTTCCCGAAGTGCGGCCAGAGTATCAAGTGTCTCTCCTGATTGAGTAATGGCCAGAATAGTATCATTCTTGTCAACAATAGGATCACGATACCTGAATTCCGAAGCATATTCAACTTCAACTGGAATTCGCGCCAGATTCTCAAATAAATATTCACCTATCAATCCTGCATGCCATGAAGTGCCGCAGCCTGTAATAACCAAACGTGAACTGGAACGGACTCTTTCCCAATAGCCTGTCAAGCCTCCAAGAATTGCACTACCGTCTTCAACCTGCAAACGACCACGCATTGAATCGAACATTGTATCAGGCTGTTCAAATATTTCTTTTAACATATAATGATCATAGCCACCCTTTTGGATCTGCGCAAGGTCAAATGGCAGCTCTTCAACGGCTTTAAGTACTTTTTTATCTGCTAACGTACGGACAACAGCACCGTGACTGTCTACTATAGCCATCTCATCGTCTTCCAGATAGATAACATTACGTGTATGTTCTACAATTGCAGCACCGTCAGAACCAACGATGGTCTCCTCTTCTCCAAGCCCGATGACAAGCGGGCTGCCTCGCCGGGCTGCAACAATCAAATTTGGCGCTTCAGGTGAAATTACCAATATTCCAAATGTACCTTCTACTAAATTCAATGCAGTACGAACAGCAGCGGGTAGATCATCCGTGAAGAATTCTTCAATTAAATGTACTAATACTTCAGTATCGGTTTCAGATGTAAAAACATGCCCCTGGCCTTTTAATTGCTCTCGCAGGATTGAATAGTTTTCAATAATGCCATTATGCACAAGTGCTATGGATTTCTTGCACCCTAAATGAGGATGAGCATTAATTGTTGTAGGAGCACCATGAGTAGCCCAACGTGTATGGGATATTCCAATATTGGAGTTTGGTTGAGCATCATTTATCTCCAGCTCAAGCTCTTTAATTTTACCTTTGCATTTTCGGCACCAGATATCATCATCCACAAGCAAAGCTACACCGGATGAATCATATCCTCGATACTCTAAACGTTTCAGACCATTTACCAAAATTGGTAAAGCAGGTCGTTTGCCAATATATCCAACGATTCCACACATATATAGACTCCTCTATAATCTTACATTTTTCAATCTAAACATTGATAATTCATGCAAAGTTTACTTTATTCCCACTCAATTGTAGCAGGAGGCTTGGAGCTTATATCATAAACAACACGATTAATTCCACGCACTTCATTTATTATCCTGTTTGAAATACGACCCAACAGTTCATATGGCAATGGTGTCCAATTTGCCGTCATACCATCAAGACTGTTTACAGCACGAAGAGCAATTGTGAACTCATAAGTCCTCTCATCCCCCATTACACCTACACTTTGTACAGGAAGCAATACTGCCAGTGCCTGCCATGTTTTATCATACCATCCGCTTTTTCGCAGTTCATCAATAAATATAAAATCAGCCTCACGCAAGAGATCCAGCCGTTCTTTGGATAAATCACCAATAATTCTAATTCCAAGACCCGGTCCCGGAAACGGATGCCTGTTTATCATGTGATCAGGAAGCCCTAATACACGACCAACTGCCCGCACTTCATCTTTAAACAATTCACGCAATGGTTCAACTAGTTTCAACTTCATTTTTTCAGGCAATCCGCCGACATTGTGATGAGACTTGATAGTTTGTGATGGACCTCCGGTTGAGACACTTTCAATGACATCCGGATAAAGAGTTCCCTGAGCTAGAAAATCTATCTTGCCCAGTTTTTCAGCTTCAGCTTCAAATACATCAATAAAAACATGGCCAATAATCTTTCGTTTTTCCTCAGGCTCACTTTTGCCCTCTAAAGCCGAGAGAAAAGTTTGTGAAGCGTCAATAAACCGCAAATTCCACTCTTTAAAGGTATCACGAACCTGGCGTGCTTCTCCTTTACGTAAAAGGCCGTTATCCACAAATACCGGTATTAATTGGTCACCAATTGCCTTTCGTATTAAACCAGCCGTAACTGCTGAATCTACACCACCTGAGAGCCCACATAAAACTTTACCTTTTTTAACCGTTGTACGGATCTGTTCAACCATGGACGAAACAAATGCTTCCGGTGTCCAATTACCTTCACAATCACAAATATTGAAAAGAAAATTTTTAAGAATGGTACTACCTTTTGGAGTGTGAACTACTTCAGGATGAAACTGTATACCATATATTTGGCGACGTCTATCTGCAACTGCTGCAATTTCGGCATTTTCAGTATGTGCCAGTTTTTCAAACCCGACTGGTAGTGCTGTAAGGTGATCACCATGACTCATCCAGACATCTATCTCTCCGCAAAGAGTTTCAAAAAGATCTGTATTGTCATCAATCTTCAATTTTGCGCTGCCAAATTCACGCTTGGCCGCTTTATCAACTTCACCGGCAAGAAAATGGCCGATAACCTGTAAACCGTAACAGATACCAAGAATAGGAATACCTAATTGGAATATACGTGCATGCGGTAGAGGTGCATCTGCACCATACACACTTGAAGGCCCGCCTGAGAGAATAATTCCTTTTGGATTAGCATCCTTTATTACATCCGGATCAGTATCATAAGAAAGTATTTCACAATAAACTTTTAACTCACGTATGCGGCGTGCAATAAGTTGAGTATACTGTGAACCAAAATCAAGAATAATTAGTTTTTCATCTTCTAGTTGCCGTGTCATATGCTACCTTCAAGTTTCTAATAATTAAGAAAAAATATCCCAATGAAGCAATTCTTTCATTACGTCATATTGTGTCAAATCTACATGAAGTGGAGTAACTGCTACATAATTAGACTGTATAGCACCTTCATCAATATCAATATCTATCTCTCTTTCAATCCTCTGACCGGAAAGCCAGTAATAGCTCCCACCATGTGGATCAATACGATGTTCATAACTTTCTTTATATTCTGACTGGCCTTGCCGGCAGAGTTTAAATCCATTAATTTGTTCTTCAGGGACAGCAGGAATATTAATATTCAAAAAAACGCCCTTGGGCAGTGGGCACTCCAATATTCTGGAAACAAAGTTGTACGTCCATCTGGCAGCAGGTCTGAAATCATGATTACTAAAACTTGTCAACGATACTGCACAACTGGGAATTCCCATGATTGCACCTTCTGCAGCAGCTGCCACCGTCCCGGAATATATTGCATTAATGCCGGTATTGCTGCCGGAATTGATACCGGAAACTATAATATCCGGTCGCCTGTCTAATAATGAGTTACAGGCAATCTTTATGCAATCCGCAGGAGTGCCTGTCACTGCAAATGCCTTGACAGGTGAAAAAATATCCACCGACTTTACACGCAGCGGATGCGACAGGGTTATACCGTGTCCTACGGCACTCATTTCAGATGAAGGAGCAACAACAACAAGTTCCCCCATATTGGCTAATCCTGAAACCAACGCAGCAAGACCGGGAGCATGAATACCGTCGTCATTAACCAATAGAATATAGGGTTTATTCATTGTGCTTAAAAGCTCATTTCTAAAAAAAAGTTAAAATTTTTATTAATATTTCTCTCATATCAATTCTTGACACAACTGCATCTACAAAACCATGATCCAATTGAAATTTTGCCCTCTGAAAACCTTCCGGCAGTTCTTCACCAATGGTTTGTTTAATTACACGTGGTCCTGCAAAACCTATCAGTGCACCTGGTTCAGCCAGATGAATATCTCCCAACATTGCATAACTTGCCATGACACCTGCCATGGTTGGATTAGTCAAAATTGAAATAAACAGACCACCATTTTCAGAAAACCATGCCAGACGAGAAGCGGTCTTTGCCATCTGCATCAAACTCAAAATTGATTCCATCATTCTGGCACCACCGGAAGCAGAAACTATAATTAAAGGTAATTTCTGATTACCGGCAACATCAACAGCACGGGCTATCTTTTCCCCAACTACCGAACCCATGCTGCCACCGATAAAGCTGAAATCCATGACACAAAAAACTACAGGTATTCCTGAAATAGTGGCTCTGCCTGTTCTGATAGCATCAGTGAGTCCGGTTTTCCTTTTTGCTTCCTTAAGCCTGTCAGAATAGCTCTTTTTATCTTTAAATTTCAATAGATCAATTGATTTAAGATGCGCATCCATCTCTTGAAATGAATTCTCATCCAAAAACAATTGAATATATTTATGGCTGTCTATACGAAAATGAAAATTGCATTGTGTACAGATCCAGGCATATTCTTCAAGTTGTTTGCAATAAACGATCTCATTACATTGATCGCATTTGATCCAGATTCCGTCAGATACTGATTTTTTAATTTGAGGTTTGATACCGGGCTGCGATCTTTTAAACCACATCATTACACTCCCGCCTATTCCCTGAAGTGAATTAAATTCATCTCCATTAAAATTGCATCTTCTCCATCTACTGAATAATACTTTTCCCTAACTCCCATTTCTTTGAATCCAAAATCGCGATAGAGCTGCCTGGCACTGAAATTTGAACGCTTAACTTCTAAAAATGTGCTGTGGCAAGATTTGTACTTAGAAAAAACATTCTTTAGTAACTTCCGGGCAATACCTTCACGGCGACTCTTTTTATTAACTGCAATATTGGCAATATGCAGCTCTTCTTCAATTTTCCAGGCAATTAAATAGGCAACAATTTTGGAATCATGCTCATACACAATGCAGATCGCATATTCTTTATCCAGTTCAGCTTCAAAGCTTCTGCGACTCCATGGTTCTGTAAAGGCATCATTCTCAATATTCAGTACTTCATCCAGATCATTTCCATGCATCTGACGTATCATTTTCTTACCGGCAATTAATCAACACCTTGAAATTTATGATAGTATAAAGGTATTAATGAATCAACATCATCATATTCATTATTTTTAAATCGTCTGCTTGCTGCTTCTGCAACACGAAATCCACTGGCCAATCCTACAGGTTCGGGTAAAATTACAACATTTACATTTTCCTTCAAAGCAGGCGCCAATTTATGTGAACCCTCTCCCAGAAAAAGATAAGGAGAGTCGTATGACCGGGATATTATATCCTCACTCATTAACAGTTGTATATCTTTTTCTGCCACCCATTGATTATTCACATATTCATAATAACAACAATAAAATTCATTTTTACGAGAATTGATCAATACAACAGCATTCTTGAAAAAACAAGGAATTCCTGAAAGATATGCATCTGTAGTGGGTACACCGACCAGCGGTATTTCACAACCCAGGGCCAGACCTTTGGCTGTACCCAATGCTATTCTGAGCCCTGTAAAAGAACCTGGTCCTAATACTACAGCCACACCGTCTACGTCTTTAAGACCAATTGCAGACAAAGCCAGCAACTGCTGAATAACGTCTGTTAGCATTTCCGTATGCCTGGCATGTCGTTTTATTGATACTTCACCCAAGCAATATCCATCTTCATACATGCCAACCGAAAGTAAATTTGTTGATGTATCAATGCCTAAAATTTTCAATTTATGAATATGTCCTTTTGATGATTATTTAAATTATAGACTCTTATTCTGCGTAGTAATATATCATGTTGTTTTTCTGTATCCAAAAAGTCAATCTTAACATTAATAGTATGATCGGGCAACAAAGGCACAGCAATCTGCGGCCATTCTATAAGACAAACGCCATTGCGTTCCAAATAATCTTCAAAGCCCAGATCTGCCACTTCATATATGTTTTGCAATCTATATAAATCAAAATGATAGACAGGAATAGATCCGACATATTCTTGAATAATTGCAAAACTGGGGCTGCTTACATGCTCTGTTACACCAAGGGCCGCAGATATTATCTGGCTCATAAATGTTTTACCGGTTCCCAATTCTCCGTAGAATGCAACAACATCATTTGGCCTAAGCACTGCTCCAAGTTTTTCAGCAATCATCTTAGTTTCTTGCTCTTCAGTAACAAACCACTCAATATAATTATCCATGTCCGCCTCCACGCAGTGGCCCCAGCTCTACAACCGGTAAGATCATCTCCTCCATTGATATTCCCCCATGCTGTAGGCTATCTTTATAGAGATTGACATATTTATGAAAATGATTAGGATAAACAAAGAAATTATCTGTATGAGAAATAAGATAATTTGTATTCATCTTTGATGATGGAAGCCCGCATTCGAGTGGATTGTTTATTGTAAAAACCTGCTTGGAATCGGCTTTTATTGACCTGCCATATTTATACCTGAGATTAGTTGATGTTGCCCTGTCAGCGTGAACCAAAATTTCATGTTTGACTCTAATTGAGCCATGATCACTGGTTACTATTATACGCACATTATTTTGTGACCCTTTCTTCATAATTTCAAATAATGCCGAATGCTCAAACCATGATCGCGTCAAGCGTCTATATGCTGATTCATCTGGAACAATTTCCTGTAATATTTTTGATTCACTTCGCCGGTGAGACATAATGTCAACAAAATTAAAGACCATTGCGGAGAACGGATGACGTAAGTATGATTCAGCCTGTGATAGCAATTGCTTATTATCATAACTATCCAAAATTTTCACATACTTGGCACTTTTACCAAAATCTACACCTTCTCTTTTAAGATAATCATCAAGCAAAGTAGCCTCATGACGGTTTCTACTTGAATCATCATCCTCACCCTGGCTCCAAATCTTAGGATAATATTTTGCGATTTCCGAAGGCCAGAGGCCGGAAAAAAGTGCATTCCGAGAATAGGGCGTCGCTGTAGGTAAAATTGATAGATAGGTATCACGTTTAATATTGAAGTAGTCATAGAGTAATGGTTCGAGATCAAGCCATTGATCTAATCTTAAATTATCAATTACTATTACCCACACTGGAGTGCCGCTGTTTAAATGAGGGAATACATATTTCTTAAAAAGATCAACAGACATTAAAGGACGATGAGTAGTATTTACCCAATTTGAGTAATTATTGGATACAAAACGGCAGAAAGCACGATTACATTCTTCCCGTTGATCCGTCAATGTTTGTAGTAATGCCTGATCACCATATCGGTCAAGGGCCAATTCTCGCTGACATAAACGAAGATGAAGCGCCATCCATTCTTCAACAGTAGGATTCCCGTCAATTATTGACATTATGGAACCGAACTCTGCGGTGTAATCACGTGTTAATTTATCTCGGGTAATTCTTTTGCGTTCAAGAATTCTTTTTACTGATGAAAGAATCTGACTGGGATTAACGGGCTTGGTAAGATAATCTCTTACATTCTCAGAAAGGGCTTCTTCCATAAGGTCTTCCTGTTCGCTCTTTGTTATCATAATAACAGGCAGACCCGGTTGTATTTCCTGGATGTGCGGTAAAGCCTGAAGACCATCCATTCCTGTCATCATTTCATCGAGTAAAACCAAATCATAAGATTCGATCTTCAATGATGCTATGGCATCTTCAGCATTAGTAACAGATGTAATATGGTATCCCTTATCTTCAAGAAAAAGGATGTGTGGCTTCAAATGATCAATTTCATCGTCTGCCCAGAGTATTTTTTTAAAAGTATTTTTCATTTACAAAAAATAAGCAATTACTCTGTATGAAGCAATTGTTTTTTTATAGAATATAATGATCTTTAATAAACAGTAGACTATCAACGCTCGTATCTATAGAAAAAGATCTTGACTTTAGAGCATATATATCTTAGTTTCAGACACAAACATTGAAAACATATACCTTATTATAGTTAGAGGAGTAAGTAAATGAAACGCGCAACAATTATCTTGAGTCTACTTTTGATAGTATTGATGGTGATGGTTACAGGATGTAATCACCCTGCAATCACATCAGCTCGTATCTATCTTAACAACAATCAAGATCCTGACAAGGCAATTGAGCAGTGTAAAATTGCCATTAATGAAGTGCCTGCGAATCCAGAACCTCACTTTCTCATGGGTCAGGCTTATATCATGAAAAAGATGTACAAGGAGATGAATGATTCTTTCACTAAATGTCTGGAAGTTGGCCCGGCATTTACTGAAAAAATTGCTCAGGAGAGAAATATTCAATGGAGTAAGCTGTTAAATGCCGGTGTTGTTTTATATCAAGCAGAAAAAACCGATGAAGCGGCTGAAAAATTTAAATTATGTACTTCAATAATGCCTGAGAAACAAATGGCCTATAAATATCTTGGCTCTTCATGTGCACAAAATGATGATCCTGATAATGCCATTCTAGCATTCATGAAAGCTGTTGAATTAGATAATGAAGATATTGAGAGCAAATATCAGTTGGCAAACCTTTATTATTCAACCAAAGCGTATGAAAAAGCAATTACAAGTTACAACGACATAGTTGATAATGCCGGTGTTGCTTCCAAATATTATGGTGAATCACTCTCTCGTGCAGGCATTTGTTATGACATTCTCGGAAAACCCGAAGAAGCTCAAAAGATTTATGAAACTGCCATTGCACAGAATCCCGAGAATATGGACTTGCGATACAACCTGGGTCGAATATTCATTCGCCAGGATAACTGGGAAAAAGCAGTTGAAATGCTGGAACCGGTCTATAATGTCAATGCTGATAATTATGAAAACTGTTTGAGCTACGGTGTCTCTTTAGCCGGTTTAGGTAAATTTGCAGAAGCTGTACCTGTACTTAAAAAGGCCACTGAACTTGATCCTACAAAACATGATGCCTGGTTCTGGTTGGGCACATCATATGTACGGTCCGGTGACAGTGCTAATGGTCAAATTGCCTTTGATAAAGCAGATGAGTTAAAAGCTAAATAATATTTTGAAATTATCTTATTTAAAGCCGAGACCCACCGGTCTCGGCTTTTTTTTATTAAACAATAACTGTCTACTATTCGTATTATGAGTGTCATGGGAATGCAACTACCAATACCAGTTGAAGAGAATTTTGATATTCAGGCTTGCATAAATGGAGACCAGCACTCCTTTGGCATGCTTGTAAAATCATATCAGGAGAGACTTCTACGTCTGGCTCATTACCTTCTGGGTGGATGGGATGATGCTGAAGATGCTGTTCAGGAAACATTTATCAAGGCATACAAACGACTTGACAGCTATGATACCAGCAGACCTTTTTCTTCCTGGATTTTTCGTATTCTGGTAAATACCTGTAAAGATAAAATGAAATCAGCATATTGGCGAAAAAAAACTTCTTTGGATGTATTATATAAAACCAGCTCCCAGGAGTGTGATACACTTCAAAATCTGGGGGATAAAAATATTTTAATTTCAGCATTTGAAGAGCTGAGTTCAAAACGACGACAGGCGATTGTCCTATGTGATATTGAAGGATACACTACTCGTGAAGCCGGTCAGATAATGCATTGTTCAGAGTCAACGGTTCGTGTAACTCTGATGCATGCCCGTCGTATTATCAGAAAGTATTATTTAGAAAAAAGCACACTCTAGGAGGTAACATGTCTTGCCGACATTCACAGAAATGGCTTATAAATAACTATAATTCTGAATTAATAGAATTGCCTTTATCTGTGCAGAACCATTTAAATGATTGTATACATTGTCAACATATTATTCAGCAATTGGATACACTGAATCAAAAACTGGAACAGTTGCATAATGTATCAATTCCTGAAAAAATCTGCCAGCGTATGTGGCCAACAGTCGCTCTTAATCTACAGCCACCTTCTTTTCAAAGAAGATATAGAACTTCTTGGGCCATCAGCATTCCAACATTGGCTACAGCGGCATTGATGCTGGCTCTGTTCTTCCGGATTTCTGAACGTGAAGCAACTCCGAATACAGTTACAGTTTCAAATCAAACACAAAAATCTTTATATATTAATAATGCACGTATTGACGGTCAAGAAGCCAATTTGTCGATATATGAACACAACGAATCCAGAATGACACTAATTTGGCTAGATTAGCATCTTTCTGAGATTGGAGTTTTAAGATGACAAATCGAATGATCAAATTTATAATAATATGTTGTATTCAAAGTGCTGCAATAATGCCTCTGAAGGCTTCTGAAAAATTGCATCCTACTCTCATCTTCTATACAACATTTTGTTATGAAGCGGACATGAAGGGATCAGAGACTTTACTGCCTTCACTGCCACCTGAAACTACTGTAAGCTCACTTGAAATCATGTTGGAGACAAGTGATGCTCATACTTCTCATATTAAAAGCATCTACGGTTTTGAACGTTTTCGTCTCCTCTCCTCTTTTGGAGGGAGCATTGCATTAAATTTACAGGATACTAATAGAAGATGCCGATATGAAAATCACTCTGCTTCACAGAGGCTATATGTAGATGTGCAGACACATATAGATGAAATATCCAATAATATAACAGCTAAAATTGAATCAGAAATTTACTTTTTGAATAAAGATAACTCTAAACCTGCACATATGGAATTAACAGTAGGCATACAAAATGAACATACGGTAATAGTGGGGCATAAACTACCTTCAAAAAATGGCAGAAGGGCAGTTTGGCTGGTACTTACACCATATATTATCAAAATAAATGATCAAACTTCATATGAACAGGCTTTGTTGACTTACAGATCTCTCTGTGATAGAATACCCGGATCAAGTGATATTGGTGGTGCGGATATTTTCGAATCATTGAATAATTATATTACACAAAAAATGAAACATATTAATATCCGGCCATTGAATGAAATTTTCCCTACCCCCCCCCTCCCACCGCCTCCGACTGATGATGGCAATTCAGTATACACATATACGTTTGACGTATTTCCAACTCCGATTGGTGGATGGTATGCATTGAAAGACAAACTTAAATACCCGCGCCGTGCTCAACAGATGAATATTGAAGGTGTTGTAATGATATATGCACATATTGATACAAATGGGCGCGTAATTGCCTGCCGCATTAAACGTTCAATTACATTTTTAAATGAAGCTGCAATTAAAGCTATAAAATCAGTGCGATGGAATCCGGCATTACATAAAGGCAAACCTGTAAAAGTTTGGATCAACATACCAGTAGTTTTTCAATTAGAGAAATAATTTATTTGGAGGTTGATAGGTGTCAAAATTAAATTTACTATTAAGTTGAAGCTGCGCAGACAATTCCTCTCAATGTGCTCTCTGCCCAGCTAAAATCTCCAAGGAATTTTTCTTTATCCAAAATAATCACACTCTGATCAGATTGTGTATCATTTCCTTCTTTTCTTGCAAGCAATATAACAGGCATATTTGGGATGCTACGATCAATACTATTTAAATACTTTATGCGCTCTTCATTTAAACTTTCACCATCGACTAGGAGACACCTTGGTTGTTTATTGTTAGAGGGTAAGTTTACTTGCATTACATCGTTGACAATGATCATATGATAACCCGCAGCTTCCACTACTTCCCTGATAGATTTGCGGGAACGGATATCTCCCAAAACCATTATTCCACCCTGACGCCCTTTGTTAATCTCTCTTTGAATCAAATTAATAAGTTCATCAATTGCAAATGGTTTTGTAATTCTGGAACAGGATAATTTTTCCATCGTTGTATATTGATTTTCTTCAAAACCATAAGCTGACATTAAAATTATTCCCAGACCAGGATGTGCCAGACGAGCATTTTCAGCCAAAGTATATCCGTCCATGGGTTTCATTCTTATATCTGAAAGCAGGATATCAAAATGTTCATCTTGAAGTTTATGAAGTGCTTCCTGACCTGTTGCAGCTTCATAAACTTGAAACGCTTTACGCTTCAATCCAATCTTTAAAGTTTTTAAAACATTTTTTTCATCATCAACCACTAAAATCCGGGGCATATCTTACAACCTCCATGTTCCAGGCAATATTTTATATGTTTACATTCAAATTCTGTGCCATGATTGCATGGATACAATAAAAACTTCAACTTACTAATTTTCAACAATTTAGCTATACTTTAACTGAAAACAATAAAAAAAAGATGGCGCATTCGGCCATCTTTTTTTCACAATGGAATATTTTATCTATCAAAATGTAATCACTTACTCCATATCACGATTCCTGGGATCTATACCATAACCCTTTAATTTTCTCCAAAGAGTTGTTGTGGAGATTCCAAGAATGTCAGATGTTTTCTTTTGATTCCAGTGATATCTTTCAAGTGTTTTTAGAATCATATCTTTCTCAAGATCATCTAGGGTCCTCTCAACATATGCTACATCCTGAACAGGTTCTATCTTCGGAGTATCTGCCTGCTTATGCATTGATGGAGGTAAATCCCTTGGCATAATTACATTCTGATTACAAAGAATTATAGCTCTTTCAAGAACATTCTCCAATTCACGAACATTACCGGGCCAATTCCACCCGGTAAGTAATTTCATAGCTTCGGGAGTAACTGATTCAATTTTTTTGCGGTTCCGCTCTGCTATTTTTGGCATAAAATGATTTACCAGCAGAGGAATATCATCACGACGCTCACGTAATGGTGGTACATGAATGGGAATTACATTTAATCTGTAAAACAGATCCTCACGGAACTCCCCATCTTTTATAGCATCCTCTAAAATACGATTTGTAGCAGCCAGCATTCTAACATCAACATTAAGAGGATCCGTTTCTCCAACACGACGGATCTCACCATTCTGTAAAAATCTAAGCAACTTCACTTGAGTTGATAAAGCTGTTTCTCCAATTTCATCAAGAAACAAAGTTCCGCCATTTGCCTCTTGGAAAAGACCACGCTTTTCTTTAATAGCTCCTGTAAAAGCACCGCGCGCATGACCAAACAACTCGCTCTCCTGCAAATTTTCAGGAAGTGCGCCACAGTTAATAGTAACAAATGCACGGTTCTTTCGCCTGCTATGCAGATGCAGTGCTCTGGCAATCAGCTCTTTACCGGTTCCACTTTCACCGGTAATCAAGACTGTTGAATCAGTGGGTGCCACCTTTGTTACAACAGAAAGAACTTGCAGCATTTCATTTGACCGGCCAATTATATTCTCAAATTTATATTTTTCTTTCAATTCATCCTGAAGTTGCTGTACCTCAGTTCGTAAATTTCTTCTTTCTAATGCTTTTGTCACAAGAATTTTAAATTCTTCCATATCAGGTGGTTTGGTAAGATAATCATAGGCTCCGAGCTTCATAGCCTCAACACCACTCTCGACAGTTCCAAACCCCGTTAAAACAATAACTTCTGTTAAAGGATTGGCATTTTTGGCAGTTTGAAGTACATCTAATCCATCTTTATCTCTCATCTTTAAATCTGTTATAATCAGATCATAATGACAGGCTTTAATCTTATCTTCTGCCTCTGCACCTGAGGCTGCATCATCAACATCATTACCCAGCTTTTTTAAAAATGCTGACAGTGTAATACGAATATTTTTTTCATCATCTACTAATAAAACTTGAGCCATAATCAAATATCCTCTAGATTAGACTTTAATTGATGTTCAAACCGGACCGGTAGATAAACAGAAAACCGAGCTCCTTTTCCTGGTGTACTTTCAACAGTAATTTCTCCATCATGGCCATCTATAATGCGTCTGCATATTGCCAGACCCAAACCTGTACCTCTCTCTTTTGTGGAAAAAAACGGTTGAAATATCTTGGTAATCTCATCTGCCGGTATTCCTTCACCATGATCATTGATATCTATACAAATGTAATGGCCATCAACGTTGGAGACTTTTCGTGTAATGATTTCAATTGATGAATCTATATCACTTGCATGAATACCGTTTAAGAGCAAATTGGTCATCACCTGTAGAATTTGATGACGATCAATAGCAATCATCTGCAGATCTACTTCAAAATCAGGAATAAGTTTAACGGGTTTATTAGAAATATCAGCTGTTCTTCTAATAAGATCATCCATAAGCTTATTAATATTTTCATCGCGTAAGCATGGTTTTTTTGGTCGGGCAAATCTCAAAAAATCGTCAACTATTACAGCAAGATGATTTGATTCATCTTTAATAATTTCAATTAATTGTTGACCATCTTCAGATAATTCCGGTTCATCTTTTAATAAACTGGCAGAAGTAGTAATTGCAACAAGAGGATTTCTGATTTCATGCGCAATTCCTGCAGAAAGTTCGCCAATTGAAGCCAATTCTTCACTGCGGTATAATCTTCTTTCCAGCTCCCGTTCCCTGGTCATATCTATCATAGAGACGAGAATATCTCCTGTTGACGGGATACGTGTTGTATTAAAATGAACCTGTCGCACCTGATGTCCCTTGGGATAGATTGGCCCCTCCCATGATCTGGGCGGATTTGTCAACTGCTTCTCAATCTTTTTATTCAAGATTCCATTTGCAGAAAGAAGCTTTTTAAATTGTATATCAATTTTACTATTTTTATCACCGTTTATTAAATTAATATATGCCTGATTTGCATGATTAATCTCAAATTCTTCATTGAGAATTACCAGGCCGGTTCCGGAAGATTGAAATAATGTTCGATAATTCTCTTCTGATGTGCGAATTTTCCCGTATAGCTGTGCATTTTCAATTGCTATAGCGGCTTGCTCTGCAACACTGGTCAATGTTTTTGCATCTTCTTCATCAAAAGGCTGATCTTCAAGATAAAAAACACCCATCACTCCAATCACAGTTTCGTCTGTTAAGATAGGCACATATCCATAACTCTGAATTCCTGCAACTTCAATCATTTTATTTAAAGCAGTATGTTTGACTGATTCAATCACAGGTACTATCACCGGTTGCTTGGTATTTATTGAAAGAAGTGCCGGATGCTTTTTATCAATATTAAATTTTAAGACTTGTTTGACATTAATCTCGTTGATCTTCTGTCCATAACCTACGCGTCCACAGAGCTCTTTGTCATTATTAACGAGTCCAATCCATGCCAGATCAAAACCGAATGATTGTACAAGTACTTTGGTCAAATCTTCTAATACTTCATTCAAAGTCCCCAGCTGACGAGTGGCAGTAATTGCCCTACTGAGTGTGACAAAACGTCTTGTCCTTGCTACAGCCTGCTCATGTTTCAGAGAATTGTGTAAAGCAGATGCAAATAACTGAGTCAACGTATTGAAAAGATCAATAACGTCATCTAATGTCTGTAAGTCCGAATCCAATGAATAGATACTAAGAACACCAATTAATTGATCTTGATGAATAAGTGGAAATCCGGCAAATATATTCCACTTTTGGTTGGATAATCCAGCTGCTTTTAGTGCAGATTGCAGGAGAGAGCCGCTGAGCACGACAGGAGCATTCTTCACAGCTACCTGTCCGGCCAGTCCATCACCTTTTTTTAACATACCACTGCCTGTCATTTCAGAATTTAAGCCGCGGTATGCTTTATGGTATAACATTTTACCGTGAATACCTTCAAGATGAAGTTGCAAACCGGTATTTTCAGGAAGATGTGATGAAAAGATATCAAGTGCTGTATTAATCAACGGTTCCAGTGATAACGTTTGTAAAAATTGAGTCGCAGTTTTGGCGATCAATTCATGCAATTGGGCATTCATTCAGATTCTTTCCCCCGGGCAATCGTGATGAACAGCAATATATCCGGATACAAGCAGAGCGAATCCGAACGTTTGTATGAATTGTCTAATATCCGCCAAATGTACGCATCAACGGAGCAGTAACAATAGAAATTATAATCATGATAACTGCAATGGAGACAATAGAAACTATGCAGTATGGCAATGCCTTATTTTTTGGAGACTGCATCAATACAGGAGCTCCAACATATAGAAGATAAAGGCTATAAAGACCCATAAGGCTTACAATAATACCTAATGCAGGGATAATATTAACAATCCCGGCAAATAGAACAGGAGCAGTCGTGAAAACAGCCAGTTTTAGTGAACGATTTTCATCTGCTACTGCACCGAAACGGGGAGCCAGATAGTTGAGTACCTTGGCAAAGGCCCAGATTCCAACAATTTGCAATGCTACAGTAAGGACGCTGGCAATAAGGGATTCAAAAAATGTAAGTTTTATTACTCCTCCACCCATCAAACTGGGGATAGGCGTACCGACTAACCAGCGGCCAATAAACTGGCCAACGGCTGATAAAATTGCAGCTATAAGCAAAACATCTTTCAACAGATAATCGACACTCATCTCTTCGTTTGCTATTACCGCCCATGCCTCTTTGGGCTTAAGCACCAGGTTCTTCAACTTATCAAATAAGGCCAAAAATTTTTCCTTCACAAGACACCTCCGTCAATAGAGTGATATTTATTTTAAGCAGATAGTGATATACCGGGTAGTAAAACCAGTGCAATAATTATTTTCCCGGATTTTATCGAATATTGTCACCTGAATTAAACAGAATACTACATCTGTCTATCAATCATATAGTCTATCTTCAGTAGACAGGTTAATATAAAACATTTCAAAGTGAAAGTACAGATTTTTTTGGCATTTTTAAAGTTTTTATAAGTTTTTTACAATTTTTATAGTAATTTTTATGGCTCTATGCTAAATCGAGTGGGAAATACTTAATTTTGCCACAGATTATTACAGATACGTACGGATAGAAAATTAAAAAATGAAAGAAGAGCAGGAGCGTGTGCCTCCGAGGGTAAAAAAAACTGGGCACTTCCGGATATTTCATGGAGTAATCATATCAGATCAACATACTATGTTCATCTGCGTTCATCTGCGTTATCTGCGGAATACTTTTTAATGGTCAACCACGCCAATAAAAAAACACCGGTGTTTGATAGTGACTGTTCTTTCTACCTCAATCTCTATCCGTACATATCCCCTCTTCCCGTGTCATCCGTGTGCAATGGCTCTAATCTTTTAACAAACACGTTAAAAGTCCCATCCGAAAAAGAATTGTGAAAAAGTTTTTGATTCAATTGATTTGAAATCTGTACGACGCCCTATATCCCATCGTAAGACCATAAATCCTCCAAAACGCATTCTAAATCCTAAACCAAAACTACCTTTAAGTTCACCAAAATCCTTGTCCCAAACATTTCCCGCATCAACAAATAAAGCTCCATTTATATATTGAAAACCTAATCCGCCAAAGGGGAATTTCAAGTAGAGAACATCTAAAATTGGAAATCTGATTTCATTGGATACAAAGGCAAGCTTTGTCCCCCATAGCGACCACAAACGGTATCCACGTAGATTCCATGATCCACCCAAAGTATATGGCAATGCCTCTTTACCATGGTTGAATTGTCCCCAAATGCGTACAGCATGGCTTATCCGCCCCCCAAGACGTGTATATCGCCTATAATCCCCAATTAAAGTCGTGAAATTAATTGATGAGTTTTGGATATCGACTGAATTCCCAAGTTTAAAATGAATACGTTCACCATCTATCGGCCCTGTAGCTCCCCACAATGAGTTATCTTTTGAGTAGGATATATAATTGCTCAGAAGAAACGCTTTTAATGGTAGTTCGTGTGTTAAATGATCTTTTGTGAAATAACGCATATTCACAGAAGTTTCTATACGTTCAAATTTATTTAAGGGATAACTGATAGAAGCCATACCTCCAACTCGTTCTGAATAAAAATACCCTTCATAATGATTATAATATCTTCCGGCAAGTCTATATAAACCCAATGCATAATTTAAACGACGACTCTGATCAACCCTGGTAACAGCTACATTAAAACCATCAATCAGATTAGATGCTGATCGCGAATTATTATAGATCATACAGTGATATAATTCATCACTCATGAGGTCAGATATCAAAAATTGCCCACCGCCACCGGTTCCATAAATCGGATCCTGAATAATTTGACTTTGGGCAAAATCCAAAGTAAATTTTTTCTTATATGGATGGCGACCGATGTTTCTGGAACCTTTAATCCGTTTTAATTCCATTATCTTCCATGAATCGGTAAATTTCTGAGTCTCAAATTCCAACTGATCAATATCAGGGTGATCTATGGCATATAAATGAAATGATAAATGATCAAATCCTGAGAAGATAATTTGACCGCCAGGTGTCCAGCATGGATAAAATGCACCGGTTATAAGCCGGGTTAATTGAGAAACAACAGGGCCGGAATTAAGCTGATCAGGCAGTACAAGCCATATATTTGATATACCATCCCTGTCTGATGAAAATGCTATTGCTTTGCCATCATGTGACCATGTAGGATGTTTATCCTGATAGGCACCTGTTGTCAATCTGCTGATATTCTTATTGTGTACATTTACCATGAACAGGTTATTGGAACTTTCTCCGGTATTAGACTCTACGCGGTCTGAAGAGAATACCAACCGATGTCCGTCAGGTGACCAATCAGGATCACGGTCATCAAAATAGTCATAAGTCAGGCGTTGTAAGACCTCTTCTCTGTAATTATAGGTATACAGATCAGATCGACCGGAATAATCCAGGCCAGTAAATGCAAGAACATTACCATCTGGCGACCATGCTGGTGAAAAAATGGATATAAGAGAATCAAATACAGTTGTACATATCATCTTATTTTTATTTATATCATAAATATTAAGATGATCCTGCCCTTCTTGTTTAGCCGCAAATGCAAGAAGTCGTCGATTATTAACACTGATTCCACTATTATTCAAATGTAATGATTCGATATTTTCTTCATGCTCACTACGTACTATGCAGACAGGATCAGTCTCAGGGGATGCTTTAAATGGTACATGATATATTCCTGGATATCCATCACGATTAGCTACAAAATAAACATTAATACTATCATTTTTAGCAGTTACCGGCATGGTATGATAACCACGTTTCGTTATTGCTCGCGTTGCGTGACGTACAAGATCAGCATTTTTCAATAAAGGGTAATATTTCTTTTGCAAGTCATACTCCCAATCTCTACCAACTTCTTTCAAAGAACGTCCAAGGGTAATTTCAAAGACATCTGAAAATTTATTTTCCCGCCAGATATTTCGCATTAATTCAATCAATATTCCTTCACCGTACTCCTCAGCTAAAAATTTCAAAAAGGATTGCCCCTCTTTATACATCATATAAGTACCCTGTATGCGATACATAGCTGTAATTGGTACAAATGAATCATTCAATATACCATCACGCAAGATCATCTCTGCGTCACTATCCCATCCCTCAGACCAGTATTCTGCCTGCCCCTCTGTAAACCACAGTGGAAGACCTCTGTAGACATTCTGTCTGTGATCCTGCATTGTTCTTTGTATAAAACTGCGTTGAAAAACATGAATAATTTCATGCTGTATTGTATGTCTAAAATCCGGCAGAGAGCCTACGCATGGTATAACCACCCGTCCTTTTATAAATTCAAAGAATCCGGCTATTCCGGGGCTTATTAAAAAGGGTAGTGTATTTGTCTCTTCAAAGTGAAAATGTGAACTATAAAATACCAGAGGGATTCGTCGTGGGACAGTATGATTTAACTTATTCTGCATTTTATCATAAGCCAATTCTGCGTATGCTGCTCCTATCTCTGCCAAATCATCCATTTCGGGATAGAAATAAATGTCAAAATGATCTGTTTTCAATACTTGCCATTTAAATTTGTGATATTGGATTTTATTTTTGCCAAAATATGTCTGGCCGGCAGCAGATGTAATCACTAAAAAATAAAAACAAAATAATATCAATTTACGTAACATTTTAATATCCGCTATTTTTAGGGGTTCTGTGCCGATTCAAGTTGAACATACGACCAAATTAGAAATAAATCATAAGCCGCATAAACTAATGCTTCAAATTGAAAACATCGTATGGCAGCATCTTACAGCAATAGTATCTTGTTATCAAATTGACCCTGTCTATATTTTTGAAATTATCTTAATATTGGATTTATCGTAAATGTCAACAACCAATGTAGCCTGTCAAGCAGGAAAAAGCAAAATAAAATACTATTTTATTTTTATCACTCCTTGACTTTATTCAATACACGATGTAACTTTAATTCTCTATCCGAAATTGACGTAATTAGAGGCTTTTAATGAAATTATTTAACAAACTTTCGCGCAGCAGCATTGTTACTATAATAATATTAGTATCTGCCTTGCTACTAACAGGAGCCACATTAAAATACGGGGATTCTGCCAAACGCTTCCTGACAGCTTACGAAGTGTTCACAGAAGTATTGCATCGTATTCAGGAAGATTATGTCGAAGAAACCTCTTCTGATGATTTGATACAACACGCCATTGAAAGTATGTTGGAAGAACTTGATCCACATTCTAATTATCTTAGCTCTGACTATTTTGCAAAATTCAATCAAAACTATGAAGGTTACTCAGGTATTGGTATTGAATTTGATGTTATTGATAACCTTATTACTGTAATGGCTGTAATGAAAAATGGCCCGGCTTGGGAATCAGGCCTGTTACCCGGTGACCGTATCATTGGGATAGATGGTAAAACTGCTATTGGCATTACCCGTGATGACGCACCGGATCTCCTCATGGGCCCCGAAGGAAGTCCGGTTAACATTACAGTTAAACGCTATGGCTCCCCTAATCCTTTAAAATTTACACTTATTCGCAATGCTATTCATGTCGAAAGTGTCCCCTACGCTTTTATGATCCAACCTGGCCTTGGCTATATCGGTATTATTCGTTTTTCAGCTACTACAGGCAGTGAATTGGAGCAAGCTATTGTCAAACTGAAAACCAATGGTATGACATCTTTGATTCTTGACTTGCGTGGCAATGGTGGTGGTTATCTTGATGCAGCGGTTGAAGTCGTTGACTGTTTTCTTCCCAAAGGACGACGTATTGTCTACACCAAAGGTCGTGGACGCCGTGCTTATCAAGAATTTTATGCAACTGGTAGAAAATATAAAGGCAATTTTCCTTTAATGGTATTAATGGACCGTGTATCTGCTTCTTCATCAGAAATTGTAGCCGGAGCATTACAAGACTGGGATAGAGCATTAATTGTTGGCGAAACCAGTTTCGGAAAAGCATTAGTGCAGTCGCAATACAGATTTCGCGACGGTTCTGCCCTTATCATGACTACTGCGCGATACTATACACCTAGCGGCCGACTCATACAGCGTGATTATGAAGGGAAGTCCCTTGAAGAGTATTACTCAGAAGTATTAATTGACAGTCTTAGACAAAAATATATTGATGAAACCAAGCGTCCCCTCAGAAAATCTATGTTGCTACACCGTAATGTTTTCGGTGGTGGTGGAATCACTCCTGATATTAAATTGACTGTAAAACCCGATACTATTTCACAACTGGTCAGACGTATTATTCGAACACCGGGCAGACCTCTGTTTAAGTTCTCTGAGGATTATGTTAAGAAACATGCTGATATTAAAAATAATTTCAATTATTTTTTACGTGAATTTAAACCCACTACCGATATGCTTGCTCAACTCCTACGATATGTAAAAAAAGAGAATTTTAAAAATTTAACCATGCCGACTAAACAGGATCAGATAGATATAAATTACTTTATTAAGCAGAGTATTGCTGATATTATCTGGGGCGAGGAAGCCAGATACAAGGTTCAATTACTTCGAGATGTAGAACTTCTGGAAGCACTGAAACACTTACCGGATGTAGAAAAACTTGCGGTTTTGAGCAAATGATAAATTACAATGATTGCCGGAACGAGATGAGAAAAGAATCGTTTTACAATTTTCAAGTAAAACCCGCCGACCAGGATTAAAGCCCTTTTGCTCCCAATCCCCGGAGTACTAAATCTTTTATTTGCTCAACATGAAATGGCTTGGTAATATAGGTATATCCATCATCCTCAATAGTTTTCATAATTGTGTCTGCTGAGGGATATCCTGTCATAATAATCACAATTGCAGATGGGTCCAGCACTTTTACTTCTTCAAGAAATGTTATACCATTCATGCCGGGCATGTTAATATCTACAAAAGACAAATCAATTTCTTCATCTTGAAAAATAGTCAAAGCAACCTGTCCGTCAGGGGCCTCAAGTACATCATGCCCCATATGCTTCATGATCCGGCTTAGGAATTTTCTAATCTCAGCCTCATCATCAACTACCAGTATCCGTGCCATCACATTCTCCTCTCTATGTGAATTATATATTGTCTATAAAATAAGGCTAATTAGCAATAAAAGCAAGCTGCATAATTTTTTTATATATCAGAAATAATTAGCTTTGAATTTAATATGAGCGAAACTACGTCGTAGGATTTGCCTTTTGTTATTTGTCTTTTGAATATTGTCTTCTGTTATATCTTCTTTATATATTGGAGCTTAGAATGTTAATGATTTCCCATTCGTTTTAACATAGTACCAAAAAAATAACATAACTATATACTGGCATTATGATAAATTATTTTTCTCGGTATTTTTAGAGAGAAAGTCGCCCCACCTGCTAATTTATTCTGGAAATTAAATTCTCCTCTTAATTGTTCTTCTATTAAAATATGAACAAGAAAGAGTCCCAGTGAATGGGAATGTTCTACATCAAAATCTTCAGGCATTCCTTTTCCGGAATCTCCAAGCTCAATTATTATTTCTTCAGAAGAATTCTCAAATATACTGATTGATACTATTTTTTCACCTTCCCAATTATCCGGAAAAGCATGTTTTAAAGTATTAGTCAGTAATTCATTTACAACAAGGCCGCATGGTATTGCAAGATCAACTGGCAAGAGTATTTCTTTCATGGAAAAATTAAATGCAATTGGCTTGGACGGATTTCCATATACGCTATAAAGACTGTTTACCAATCTTTTTGTATAACTGGCAAAATCAATCTCCGAGAGACTATGTGAACCATAGAGCATCTCATGGACCAGGGCCATTGATCTGACTCGGGCCTGGCTCTCATGTAAAATATTTATTACACACGGGTCATCAATCCTCCGTGCCTGAAGCTGAAGTAAACTGGAAATTATCTGCATATTATTTTTAACACGATGGTGAATTTCTTTAAGTAAAACATCTTTTTCTTTCAATGAAGCTTTTATCTGTGTCTCAATATTTTTTCGATCTGTTATATCTCTTTGTGTACCCCAAATACGTATCAATTTACCCTTATGAATGACTCCGAAACTATTATTAAGTATAAAAATATCATTTCCGGCATGATCTATTTCATGTGTTTCAGCATCATCTGTTCTATAACCAGCCTTAATAAAATCTATATATTCGATGACATTTTCCGGATTATCCGAACCTCCATGTAAATCTGCCAATGATTTTCCAATTATCTCAGATATTTCCATGCCATACATTTCTGCAAAAGCCTTATTGCATTCGGCTACAGCACTATCATAACAAATTTTATGTACTTGATCATTAATATTCAAATCTATGGGAAATGGAGGTTCTATCTCCATTCGCCAAATCCCCTCGGAACTCTGTTCAAAAAAATTAAGATAACGTTCCCGGCTAATAATCACAGCTTTCTCAGCTTCTTTTCTAACTTTGATCTCTTCCTGAAGGCGTTCATTATTTTCTCTTAAGTCAGTTGTCCTTTCAGCAATTTCTTGTTCAAGAGTCCTTGCCCGAATCCTTAAAAGACGCGTTCTATATCTATATGCAACTCCTGCAAAAAATGTAAGAAGTATACATGCAAGTATCTTGAACCATAGACGTTGTTGCAATTCGGGTTTAATATTAATAAATAAGCTGACTCCTTCAGTATTCCATATACCATCATCATTACTGGCCTTTACCTGGAAACAGTATCTGCCAGGTTTGAGATTAGAATAAGTTACAACTCGTCTGGTTCCTGCTTGAATCCAATCTTCTTCATAACCATGTAATCTATATGCATATCTATTTCTCAGAGGGATATGATAATCCAGAGCAGCGTAAACAAGAGTAAAAATATTCTCACCCGGTTTAAGATTAATTTCATCACATTCACTTATGTGTTTCTCAATAGGTTGACCTTTACAGATAGTTACATTTTTATTAAATAGCTGAAAATCTGTAATAATCACAGGTGGAATAAATGTATTTAATGATAATTCATCAGGAAAAAAACTATTATATCCGTTAACACCACCAAAATACAATTTCCCGGAGCTATCTTTGTAATAGGCACCTTGATTGTACTCATTATTCTGCATACCATAATATTTGTCATAGTTAAAAAATGTTTCTGTTTCAATGTTCATATGTGAAAGACCACGATTTGTAGATAACCATAAATAATGATTATCATCCTCAACAGCACCATATACTACAGAATTTGGTAGGCCATCTTTTAAAGTGTAAGACTTAAATTGTTGTATATCTTCAATCCATAAATTAAGTCCACCACCATAAGTACATACCCAAAATTTCTCTGCACTATCAATTAGAATTGAATTGATCCTGTTAGAACTAAGCTTATGCAATTCTCTTGTATATACTTTAAATCTATTTCTTTCACGATCATATTTCCATACACCATTATTTTCTGTGCCTATGTAAAGATGGCCATGTTTATCAAAAGTAAAGCAGCTTACATAATTTTCTAATGGATTGGGAGATTTTTTAATACTATCTGGAAAATCTATAAATCTATCAATTGATTTATCAAATCTTGTCATTCCATACATTGTCCCTATCCAAATTATACTATTATCAACAGGATCTTGCTTCAGGCACATAATTTGATTAGATGGTAAACCTGATGAATCCGGCAATTCAGTAACGTATTTGATCATTTTATTCTTCTTGGATCTCCATCGGTTTAAACCTTCGTATGTTGCAATCCATATATCACCATCTACTCCCTCTTCAAGAGCCATTACATTATTATCCGCCACCACTTTACCGGTTTTACCTGCCTTCCAATGATTTACAATTTTTCCCAGAGCGTTTATTATATATAAACCTCTCTCTGTTCCCAACCATAAAAAATCATCAGAAGTTTTTAAAAAGGCCCAGATATTTTCATTTTCCAACCAATTATGGTTCTGTCCAAAATTATCATCCTGATTAAATTTATGCAGTGAAGGATTTAATTTATTCAATCCGTTCTCTGTTCCAATCCAAAAAAGTCCGGAGTGGTCCAGAAAAAAAGTAACGACCATATCATGGCTTAAAGAATGAGCTAAATCAGGCAAAAATCTATAGATCTCAATATTTTCTGTTATTGCTTCTATTTTTACAGCACCTCCTCCAGATGTTCCAATCCAAATATTACCAAAAGCATCACTTGATATTGCAATAATATTGTTATTTGATAGATGTCGTTTCCCCTTGTATTCGGTAGCCCAGTGAGTCATCTTTTCCGTATCAGGATCGTAGCGAAATAATCCACTTGTTTCTGATCCCATCCAAATACGTCCACGTTGATCTTTGTATAGACATACAATCGTATTGGTTTTTAAAATATCATTTGACCAGGGTTCGGCAGTAAATCGTGAAAATTGATTGTTTATGATATCATAGGTATAGTACCCACTCCATGCAGAAAGCAACAACACACCCGGCTTATAAGTACACATTGTATAAATATACAGTGGCATGCCTTCATTATCCAGGTGGTCAATTTTCCCAGTCAGCAAATCCATTTTATTAAGGCCATTATTATAAGTATTAATAATCAACACTTCACTACTGTCAGTCTTTTCAATATGAAGTTCATATATTTGATTATCACTAATTGAATTAATGGTATCTTTACCAACAAAAAACCTGCGAAACGTATTTTGGAAGCGATCATATCTATTTAATCCGCTATTGGCCAGGGCGATCCAGAGATACCCATTGGCATCCTCAACAATATCATTAATAGTGTTACCTGATATTGACAATGAATCATCCTGACTGTTTTGAAAAATAGTATACTCATATCCATCAAATTTATTTAAACCATCTTGAGTACCAAACCACATAAGTCCACGGGAATCTTGAAAAATACACTGAATGCTACCTTGAGAAAGGCCATCCTCAATGGTCATTTTATCAAACTGTATAGTATTCTCTGCCAGTAGAGGATTTGCTAAGATAAATAAGCACGCACAGAAGTGTTGTATAAATTTGATTGAGAAGAAATCATACGGTTTTGTAAGTACCAAACTTATTACTCCTTCAAATAATTCAACATTGAATGTATTTTAGTACTATAATCAACATTTTTCAAGTACAGCATACTTTATGCCGTTAATAGTATAATCGTTGAAATCACATAAAATAAAAATATTCACTGATTCTGGCTACACAAAATAGATATTAAATACGACTTGACAGAAGAAATTAAAATTTGCATATTAATTCTTTACACATACTTGCATATTCAAAACCAAAATATTGAAAATAAGTTTTAGGGCTGTATTGAATACAGTATAAGCTTATTTTCATTATAGTTCTCATGCCATATCATACAGATTTTCCTGAAGAAAGTAAAGATAATTTTCACCTTCCATAAAACTATTTTAAAGGAGAAAAAAAGATGAACTTATTATGGTTTATAATCGTTGGAGCAGTTGCCGGCTGGTTGGCAGGGAATGTAATGAAAGGCAAAGGATTCGGATTTTTAATGAACCTTATTGTAGGTATTATCGGAGGTTTCTTGGGGGGATGGCTATTTGGACAATTGGGGATTGCATTTTACGGTATTATTGGAAGTTTAATTGCTGCATTTGTTGGTGCTGTTATTCTATTATTCATTATTAAATTGATTAAGAAAAAATAAATTTTATGCAAAGTTCTGCCTACAATAGGTCACTACAACTATATGTAGTGACCTATTAATTCATAGATTTTCAGTGCCAGCATTTTCAGTTGACCTACTTGTTTGACCTTATCATTAAGACCGGGTGTACGGTGTGGCGCATAACATTTTCTGCAACAGATCCTAAAAACATACGTTTTATTCCTGTACGTCCATGCGTTGCAATTACAATTAGATCTGCCTTTTCAACTTCTGCACATTTTACAATCTCATCTGCTTCATTACCGACAAGAACAACAGGAGTAACATGAATATCCGAAGGTATTCTTTCTGTAATAAGTTCATTAAGAAGATTCCGATGTTGAACAATTAATTCCTCTTGATATAGCGTGATATTAAACTCGCTATATTCATAGCCCTTTATTGTAACCGGAACAATGGGAATAGGCATAACAATATGAGCCACAATCAATTCCGCAGAGAATTGTTCTGCCAGGGTTATTGCTGTTTGAAGGGCCTCCAGAGAAAATTCACTGAAATCTGTTGGGCATAAAATACGTTTGAAGGGTAACATTATTACCTCCTTCCGGTAAATTAGTCAAAATACTATTACTTTGACATACACCATTATCAATAAACGATGAACAACCAAAATTACGCTGGAGATCTAATCTACTGTAAATTAAAGGAGAAATGAGCTTACTTAAGTAACATTAGTAAGAGAACTATTTCTGTGTGGACTTCTAGCGAGTTCAAGATGACAAAACTTATTTAGGAGCAGTGTTCATATTATGATCATCAATCTATTGACAATGTACATTTAAATGTGCATAGATTTAATCAGTAAAGTCAAGGGTTTTTTTTACGTGATGCAGGACATCAACTTTATTTTTAACGGAATCATCTGAAATAGTAACAATATTTTCAGAAAGGACTGCTTCTGTCTCTGTAATTGAAAAATTGAAATCAATCATTTCCCTCTTATCAGATGTAATCTCAATTCCCTCTTCTTTTATGCGCTGAGGGTGTAGTAGCACTTTTTGAGTATCCTTATCACCATTTATCTGTTCCAGAAGACGGGCAGAAAAATAAATAGACTGCACAAGAGCAGCTAAAGCTTTAAGAAATTTCCCATCTTCTATACCAGCCAGATCAAAAAAATCTTCTTTATCCAGTATAATGCCAGCTAATTCCTTATCCGGATCAGCTTGAGTCTTCCAGATATCCGTAACCAACCGTTGCACCATATCCATTATATTCTCTTTGCGTGAAAATGGTGCGATTGAAATTGATTCGAAATTGGATACAGACAACGACATCTCCGCTTGAAATGATTTCATCAAATATTGACCATCAACAAGAACTTCTTTCTGGAATGCAAATGATAATGACATTTCAAGAGTTTGAGATTCTTCAGCATAGAGTCCGGAGGCATTCAGGTGCAACAAGCTTGATGATTGAAAATTAAGGTTAAATGAAAAAGAAGAGGATTCACGTTTAATTGTTGAACCAACGGTATTAAGTCCTGTCTTTGCCAGTATAGATCCAAAGGGAGAGAATTGTGCTGAATCCGATCGCTTGGTATCAGGAGCCGGTTTACTCCCACTTCTTTCCGAAACAGCCGGTAAAGTAATGCTCGCATCAGGTTGTGATAATAGTAAAGAAGAAAGATTGTTTATCTGCATAATTTTCTGCCATAATTGAATATTTTCACTTTATTATCGGCAGAATACGGCAGGACTTTAATAAAAAACTAAAGTTCTATACTATTAAATATTATGCATTAACTAATCTGACCTATTCATGAACTTATTGAAACGATGAAAACATTCGGGGATATCAACATTTACTGATTTTCAAAGGATAACAATATATTGACCAACAAAATACTGACTAACTCCCTCACACATGTCATCCCGGTATGTTCTTGGCCGGGATCTTCGTAACCTCTCTTTTCCAGAATGATGCCCTTGCACTTACAACAAATTACTTGCCAGTTCAGAAAGCTCAGACCGTTCTCCTTTTTCCAGATTTATATGAGCGTATAATTTTTGACCCTGCATCTTTTCTATAAGATAACTAAGTCCGTTAGATCTGGCATCCAGATAGGGATGGTCTATCTGAAAAATATCACCGGTAAAAATAATCTTGGTCTTTTCACCTGCTCTTGTAATAATTGTCTTCACTTCATGCGGCGTAAGGTTCTGAGCTTCATCTACAATAAAATATATGCTTACTAATGACCTTCCTCTTATATAAGCAAGAGGGGCTATAACAAGTTTATTTTCATCCAACAATTGTGTGATTTTGGCTTTCCCACTCTCATTCTGACCAGTTTGATTTTTTATGACACCCAAGTTGTCATAAAGTGGCTGCATATAAGGATCAAGTTTGGATTGAATATCTCCGGGAAGAAAACCTAAATCCTTATTTGAAAGCGGGACAACAGGACGAGCCATGAATATCTGACGGTATTGCTGCTTTTTTTGAAGAGCTGCAGCAAGGGCCAGCAATGTTTTACCGGTTCCTGCCTTACCTGTTACTGTGACAAGTTGAATGTGGGGGTTCATAAGTGCATCTAAAGCAAAGGTTTGCTCGGCATTACGTGGCATAATACCATAAGCAGCCACTTTCTCAATATGCCTGATCTTATTCGAAAACGAATCAAAACTTGCCAGAGCAGATTGCTGACCCGAGCGCATAATCATATATTCATTAGATTTGAGCATAATATTTGGTGTCATTTCAGTAGCATCAAACTCAAAAGGAGGTTCATAAAGCCTACGGATAAGATCGGTGTCAATATCTTCCACCATGCGCTGCCCACGATAAAGTGTATCAATATCCTTTACCTGGTCAGTCAGATAATCTTGCGTAAGCAGATTAATAGATTTGGCTTTCATACGCAGATTAACATCTTTTGTAATAAGAATTACCTGTCGGCCTGGATACTCTAATCTAAGGTAGTATGCTGTATTTAGTACATGGTGATCGGGCTTATTGTCAGAAAAATTCAAGATCAAATCTTCATGAAGTTTCCTGTCAAGTCTTAAACTGACTTTTCCAAGGCCCGGGCCAATGAGCAGGCCTCCATCAAAAAGTTTTTCTCCTGAAAGTTTATCGAGCTGCCTTAAAAACTCACGCGCATGATAATGTATTGATTCACTGCCCTTCTTAAAATGATCCAGCTCTTCGAGAACCGCAACAGGAATAACAAGATCATTATCTTCAAATTGCATCAGACATCCTGAATCATGCAGGATTACATTAGTGTCCAGTACGAAAAGTTTTGTCTTAAGTTTTGTCATTTTCGTTGTTGCTCCGGATTACTCTTCCGGATATGCACCTGTTATATAATCCTGTAGTCGTCTGGTCTCCTGAACAGATTGATCCAACATGGCCTTAACAGCATCACCGATTGAAATCATACCTGCAAGATGCCCTTCTTCCATAACAGGAATATGTTTGATTCTATGCTCTGTCATCATGGCCATAACATACTGTACATTATCACCAGGGGCAGCAATAATTAACTTTCCTGAAGGAGTCATATAGTCAGACACTTTCTTATTATTTATCTCACCCGGCGATTGATAACATCTCAATAGATCACGTTCTGTAATAATTCCGCTAATAGAATCACCGTCTTTGACAATGAGCGAACCTACTTTTTGCTCGCTCATTTTCATCATTGCTTCAATGAGTCCGGCACCGGAAGTGATGGACATAACATCACGTCCCTTATTTTTTAGAATATCTTTGACTTTCATTTTACTTTTCCCCTTTTTTTGTAGTCAGATAAGCGTCTATTCCCTTGGCTGCCCTATACCCATCAGCAATTGCGGATATTGCGTCACCACGTGAATTAACAATATCACCTGCAGCAAAAACTTTTGTCTCAGCTGTCTGACCAAGTCTCTCGGTTGCCACACGTGTCTTATTAAAATGAATACGTCCACTCATCGATTCGGGAATATAATCATAATCGCTGGCCTGCCCGATTGCTGTAATAATTGTATCCACATCAGCAGTCTCTGAAGCTCCCTGAATCAAGACCGGTTTCGGTCTTTTGCCGGGACCCTGATCTACCATTTCCGCTCTGTTCCAAATCATGCGGGGACTACCGTTATTATCTTCAATATGCACAGGTATGGATTGGACTATTATCTTTACACCCTCAGCCTGTGCTTCATGAATCTCTTCGGAATCTGCTGGCATGTCTTCAATACGCCGACGATAATAGATACAGACATCAGCACCCAAGCGTCTGGCAGTACGTGCAGCATCAAAGGCCACATTACCACCTCCTATGACTGCCACAACATTGCCGACTTCCACTGACTTGCCATTGGCAATATCATCTAACATATCAATACCGGAGATAACGCGTGAATGGTGCTCCCCGGGAATAGAAAGCTCATAAGGCGATTCAAATCCAGTAGCCATTAGCACAGCATTATTATCATGCATGAGCTTCTCAAAGAGAAGGTCTCTTCCAATTTTGATGCCTGTTTTTAGTATAACACCCATCTTTTCAATTACAGTTACTTCATCATCCATAATATCTTCAGGCATACGGTAATACGGTACACCGTATCGTATCATTCCACCGGCTTTATTTTGAGATTCATAGACCGTTACATTGTATCCCAGCCTGACAAGATAATAGGCAGCCGACAAACCCGCAGGGCCTGCACCGATAATTGCAACTTTGAGCCCATTATCCTCAAACTCCTGCTCCAATTGTGCAATAGCCTTCTCAGCAGGAAATTGATCGATTATATATCGTTTCAACCAACGGATTGCAACAGGATCTCCCTGATGTCCCAAAGCACAGACTGTCTCACATCGATGTGTACATATACGCCCGCATGTAGCAGGCATAGGATTAGTTCTGTAGAGCAGTTCCAATGCATCTTCGAGCCGATCCTCACGGATGGCCTTGATATAGTCGGGAATATCCATATGAGCGGGACAAGTTGCTACACATACGCCACACTCAACACAGCGCATAGCTTCAGCCATTGCCTGCTCTTTGGTATATCCATGGATGACTTCCATGAAAGACTTAATCCCATCATCACCCAGTGTCATATCCATATCAACGCGCTCAGTCTCCAAAAGGTTGTAACCTTCGGCACGCCTGTAACCTTTATCAGTATCATTCCAAGACTTTTCGTCAGCACCGGGGATGAATCTATAGACTTCGGGATCAGCATCAACCCATGTATATTCATTAGACATGGTTAAAGAAGCTGTAGTACAGATATCTACACACAGACCACACCAGCAGCAACGGCCATAATCAATCTTAGGCCTGAGCCCGGAATCAGCTTCTGTCGTTTCTATTCCATCTACATGTACAAGATCAATAGCTGCGTTCTGACAGATAGTCTCACAACTTCCGCAACCTATACATTTATGCATATCATTTTGATGAAAACCGCGGTAACGGTCTGAACCCGGCCTTGTTGTCAACGGACTGGGATGAGTAAAAGGTTTCTCCAGCGCGCGCTTCCACACATAAAACGGCGATATTATATCTTTCAATCCCATGATTACCTCTCAATTTCCGGGGGATATGTGTGCAGAGACACCATTAATCCCGGGAGATCAGCATAATTAGTTCCTACAGCCATCTGCTCAAAAAGAGCCACGGCATGAGTATAACTGGGGCCTTTAACATAGACGCGGCGCGGTTTATTACTGCCGTCAGAAACAACATAATACCCATACTCGCCACGTGTTGATTCTGCTTTCACATAGGTCTCACCAGGAGGAATTTGCCAGTGAAGTACATTTGGCGGACGATTATAGAAACTACCTTTACGGGGCATTATTTCCATAATTTGACGTATCAGTTCAATAGACTGCTGCATCTCTTGAAAACGACAACGTGCACGGTCATATGCATCTGAATCCGAACCTACGATTACATTAAATTCCAGTTTATCATATACAGCATACGGTGAATCTTTTCGTACATCTCTTGTAGAACCTGCAGCTCTGGCATTAGGACCGAGAATTCCATAAGGATCAATCATATCAGGTGTTATAATGCCCAGGCCTTTAGTACGCTTCTTGAATACTGCATTGTGAAAGAGAACTATCTCTGCATCATGCATGAATTTTTCAACTTTTTTTAACACATCTTCCAGATCAGCATCAAAACCTTCCGGTAGTATATCACGCACTCCGCCGGGAGTTATATACATGTGATAGATGCGTCCGCCAGTAATGGCTTCAAACAGATCCAGTACATAATCACGGACAGCTACTGCCCATTGCCCCACTGTTCCCATACCAAATGATCCGGCCTGTCCTCCCAGCCACATAATAAATGATGCGAGCCTTGACATCTCTAAAGTCAGTGTACGCAGCCATTGAGCACGCTCAGGCACTTCAAGCCCCGACAGTTCTTCAACAGCAGCTGCGTAGAGATACTCGTTTGTATCAGGTTCAGGCACGCATATACGACAGACCAGCGGGAAATTCTGAATATAGAGTCTCTGTTCCATAAGTTTTTCAAAACCACGATGCAAGTATCCGACATGTGTCTTGAGATCCACAACTTCATCACCACTTATCACAACTTCAAGTGCCATATTGCCGGTGACACCGGGATGCTGCGGGCCGTTCCATATCTTTACAAAACGGCCGGAGTCAAGATCATACTGTGATTTGCCATCCACAATTTCAGGGAATTTAGATCTGTCCATTATTTCACCCTCCCCTTCATTAGCGGCAGTTCGGGATAATCCGGATCAACGGCTTTCATAGCGGTTCTGGGATGAGTAGTTGAACGTCCGGGACGTGGGAAATATGTCTTTTCCGAATATTCCCTGGTATCAAAATCACGGCGCATCGGGGGAATCTCCTCCCAACCTTCCAGTATAAAATTGTCATTTACACCGGGACTACCGGGAAAATCAATTCCAAACATCTCTCTAAGTTCCTGCTGATATGTCCTGGCATGGTGCCACAGATGTGCAATAGAGGTCATGACTGCATTCTCGCGATCAATTCTAACACGTACCCCAATATTGTTCTGAGAGGACTCATCAGCCAGCATATATGTAAGCTGAAATTGATTGTCTTCAATTCTGTCTACAGCTGTAAGGAAGATCAACTGTGTATATTTTTCATAATCACGCAGATGAGTAAGCAGTGCCGGTAACTGTAATGCTGTCGCATTAATAAAGCTCAGATTTGAACGCTGCGTCTGTTCCTCTACATCAAACTGCATCTTTAATCTTTTAATAAGTGAGTTCATGGCATCCTACCAGTTATAATCGGGCATGTCCCAGTCTTTGATAATCTTCTTCTGATTGCTCTTGTACCAGTCAAAACGTTCTGCATATTCATTGGCACCTTCAGCCTGGCCCGCCATAATCGTAGATTTCAACTTTTCAAAACCAGCGATAATGGCCTCAGGACGAGGCATGCAGCCAGCTACATATACATCGACCGGAAGATAATAGTCAAGACGATTAACTGTATTGTAACTATCCCAATACATACCGCCGTTTACAGTGCAGCTTCCAAGTCCAACGACAAATTTGGGATTCTGCATCTGCTCATAGGAACGAATCACACGCTTCAGTGTTTTTACGGAGAGATATCCGCCAATAATGAACACAGAAGACTGCCGCGGTGTTGGTCTTGGGTTCATACCGTACTGGGAGATATCAAAGCGGCTGG
Organism: bacterium; assembly: GCA_023139105.1. Classification (GTDB taxonomy): domain Bacteria; phylum Zhuqueibacterota; class QNDG01; order QNDG01; family JAGLOF01; genus JAGLOF01. Next base: position 10,973 of record JAGLOF010000054.1, on the reverse strand, counting down.
TAAGAAGCGGACGAAGTTCAATAGCACCACAACCTGTACCGTAGCCGAGAATCCACAATGAATTGGCACGGGCCCAGTTTAAAAATCGTTCCACATATTTGTTTAATGCCGGATATGGCCTCGGCGAAGCATCACAGTAAAGATGACGCTGATCCTCGGGAACACCGGCATTCTCCAAAGGGTGGATGATTTTATTTTCAGTCGATTTCACAGAAATCTCCTTTTAAATATATTTTTATCTCGTAGTACACGAAGCCTTACACATATCATTGAATCAATAACGCCAGAATTCCCAGCACAGTTGGTACTCCCAGAAAAAAGCGTATCGACTGATCTGCTCTGAAACGCGGAAAGGCAACACCAACGACAACTGATAACATATAAATGGCGAAAGTCTTCACCATTAAAATGGGAAGATTCAGTGCACCGCCAAAATAAAGGTTCATGAATAGTATCAGTTTAGCCGAGACAAAAATACCACGATTAGTATGCAGCATTCCCAGAAGACTGCCTTGATATTCAGTCGGTGGCCCCAGAGGAATCTCCTGTGGTGCAATAACAATATCAAATGGTGAATGCATATTCATGCCTAAAAGGGCAAATAATGCTGCAAATGTAGCAAGTGGATTTGTAAATACTGTCCAACTCATGACGCCTGCCTGCTGAGCAGCTACTATGTCCGTGATAGACAAGGTATTATACTGCGTTGCAAGAGATATGATAGAAAGAGCAAATGGCAATTCAAAAGCCGTCATCTGTGCCAGGCCGCGCCCTACAGCAATTGCACTGGCAGGATGTCCACCTTCACCGGCACCAAGTGCCATACCAAGTTGACCAAAGAAGATGAAGTACATGACCAATAAGAGGTCACCGGAAAAGCTCAGGTTTTCAAAGACGACTGAACCAAATACTGCCGGTATAAATACATATGTTCCCAAACCTCCTGCAAAACGGAAGACAGGGCCAAAATAAAACATCACACCATGAGCTATCATTGAGCGCTTAGCGTTACTTTTTATGATATCTATAAAAGGCTGCCATACAGGCGGACCTATTCTTCCATGTACTCTGGCAACAATTTTACGAACTATCCCATTCACCGTTAAACCCCAGACCAGGGCTACGATTATTGAGACAAATAAATAGAAAGCTTTGGTGGCGATATACACGTTCACCCCCTCATCTATAGCGCGGTCTGGCGCATGAAAAAGTAAAGAACCGATACAAATAGCAATACTTGAACAGCATAGGTCTGGCCATTACCCGTGGCCCATTGACGCACCCAGTCACCCAGGGTATCTGTCCATTCAGCCACTCCTCTCCAGAAAGCAGTAGCTCTGGGCAATGCAATTACGCCAATTGCTCTCCGATAATGAGCAAAGAAATTATGTGCAACATGTGTAGTCTCAGGTCTTTCCGGTTTTTCGGCAGCATAGACAATGTTAAATGGTTTCACTCTCTTAACGCCTCGTACGCGGAAAAGAAGAAGTATCAGGGGCAGCATAAATACGCCCATTGTCACCATCATTATTGCATTACCATTCCAACTACCCAGAGATGATATTAAATTTGCTGCCTCCCAATGCATTGTTGCCGGGAAACGTGTTTGAACCAGATTCATAATTGGTTCAAGTAATAATTTTGGCATTGTAGCAATACCCATAATCATGGCAATAATGATATACATGGGAACGAGTCGCCAGATAGAAGACTCTTTCACATTAATATGCTCATTCTTGGGCATGCCAAGAAAAACAGTATGTATCAGTCTGTAAAGATAGAGAAATGCTACACCACTTGCAAAGAAGGCTACACCTGCCTGTAGTGTCCATCCCGCTTCAATAAAGGCCGAATACATCATCCATTTACCACCAAAACCCGGGAGTGGAGGAACACCTGATATAGCAATTATTGACATTAATACGGCTACAAAGGAGAGCGGCATACGTTTTATCAGACCACCCATTTTATACATAAGACTGGTCTGTGTCCTGGAAATTACTCCTGCTATTGTAATAAACAACAGTCCTTTGTAGAGTATATGATGAAGTGCGAGATAGAGAGCCGCCACCCATCCTGTGTAACTACCCAAGGCAATTACGGCTATTATATAACCTATCTGGCCCATGGATGAGTAAGCCAATAATTTCTTGACATCTTCCTGAAATGATGCAAATAGAGCACCGAAGAAGGCAGTCAGTACACCAATCCAACCGATCAGCACACGCCACTCAAATGGCCCTATAAAGGCATCGGCAGCATAGTAAAACACTAAAATCAAGCCGATAATTGGTGCTTTACTCACAAGAGCTGCTATATATGGCGTAGAATCATCTTCTGATTCTGCATATGCATCCGGTACCCAGATATGCACACCCAGTACACCTGCTTTGAAAAGAAAGCCCAGTGAAATAAGAATAATTGACAGAGACGGTGCGCCGGCAAATACTTTTGACAGATCTGTTTGACCTGTTGCTGAAACAGCCAGGGCAAGACCTGCTAAAAGCAGAAAGGCACCAGCCATGGAGAATGTCCAATACATTAACGCAGATTTCTTAGCGTTTTTCCCTCTGACGATGAGAAGGGCTGATACAGCCGTCATCATCTCCCAAGATGTCCAGAATTCCAGAGCAGTATGTACGGCACCCAGCACAGCTACGGTTAGTACTGTTCCAACAATCAAAGGCAGCTGCCACTTATCTTTATTTGCAGCTTCCATTTTTGTCAGCAGCATAAGTGCGCCGCTTCCCAGAATAATTGCAGTATATGCTTGACCAATTCCGCTGGCACCAGGTACAAGCGCAAATCCGGCTAGTCCCAAAATGAGAATTGATATACTGATTTGTATTCGATTTGGCAAGAATGCCACAAGGCCTGCAGCAATTAATCCTGAAAAGGGTATTAGAATTGAAATATTAAAGTCAGGAAACCAGCCCAGGAAAATAGCTCCAATACTGAAGCCTCCGAGGCTGAAAAGGGCTATGCCCGATAAAACCGGTGGGGCATGGACCGCACAATGGCTCTCCCCTTCCAAGGCACGGCCCAGCCACCGGAATAAATTTATTACTTCAAATAACGCACCCAGCAGTATTACAAATACTATTGGCAAAGATGATGCCGCAATTTCTCTGATGAGTGTCCATTTAGCCCAGAATGATGGGAATGGCGGCAATCCCGCCAGTGCAAGTATCAATCCGGTAATGATGACACCACCCAGGGTAGTACTTCCAACCCTGGTAATATCAAAATTTCCTTCACTGTCTTTGAAGTGGGCAACCACCCAAAACAGTCCACCTTTGGCTAGAAGGTGAGTAATAATAAAGCCGCCAAGAATAATGCTCTCAATCCGTATTGGAATGTTGTGACCGTATACTGAAGAAGTCCACGTTATTACGGTAACAAACAGTCCCATCATGCCAACAGATGAATAAGCCAACATTCTTTGAAAATTATCCTGCCGAAGTCCTGCCAGATGTGCACTCACAAATGTCATTAAACCGGCGGATGTAAATATAAGCAATGAATCGGGTGGTAGCAATGGAAAAATTTTATAAAACACAAAAAGTATGGCTACAGAGTGTACTGTGGAGATTAATGCTGCAATTACAGGATGTGCCGATGTTAAAACGTCTAATGCCCATCCGTTTGCAGGCCATATTTTCAATTCAACCAGGATTGCGGCAATTATGAGGAATGATGCTGTAAATCCGGCTGTACCGGCAAGTGCCGGTGAGACCAATATCTGATCTATGGCAAGTGTACCTGTAATCCTATACAGATAGACGGTTCCGATAAGAAATAGTACTGAAGCCAATCCGGTAACCAGCATCATCTTGAAACCAGATACAGCTCCTTCATGATGACGTCCTGTGGCAAGCAGTCCGGCCGTTGACATTGAAGTAATTTCAAGAAAGACAAATAAATTGAAAAGGTCACGGCTCATAATTAATCCAATAGAACCTGCAATAGTCAGCAGAAAAAGAACCGGACCGGCTGACGGAGTATCCCGCCATGTTTTAAACAGGGCAATACTTCCCAAAAGGCCGCCCAGAAAAACAATGCTGGAGATAAATGCTTCTTTCATTCCCCAACCCAATGCAATTCCAACAGGCGGTGAAAATCCACCCGGCAAGACAGTAGTTGAAACGCCTCCGCTGACAAAATGCGTCAACCACTGAATGGAGACAGCCAGACCAAATACAAGAGCTCCATATAGAAGCGTCCAGGCAGCTGTTTTGGCATATGGCCTAAGCCAGGCAAAAATAAAGCCTACTCCAAGTGCCACAGCCAGCATTAATAGTGGGTTTACCATTTCAGCTCCGAGATATCATCAATATTTAGGGTTCTCTTTTCACGATATATACGTACTGCAAAAGAAAGCAGAAGTGCCGTTACAGCTAAACCAATTACAATAGCAGTAAGAACAAGAGCTGATGGAATTGGATCTACGGCCCTGGATGGAGCATCTCCGGCACTCAATGCTTTATTGATAATTGGTGCTGTTCTTCCCTTTATGAAACCCAGTGAAACAATTACAAGATGAACACCGGTATCCATAATGGAAAAACCAACAATTATCTTTATTAAATTGCGTCTGGTGAGCATACCCCAGAGCCCCACGGCAATAAGGACAAAACCAAGTATTGAGACCAGGGTCATGCCTCCTCCTTTCTAAGATGGGCCAGAATAGTTACCATTTCCGCTCCAACCTTAATTCCAATAGCCACTGATATTAACGGTATGGCTCCGGCACTAATTAAGCTACCTGTTTGTCCTGTTGGTAGTATGCGTGTATTTAGGAAATCTCCTGCAATCGCTAATCCTGCTATGGCAATTCCCACATAGGCAAGTCCGGAAAGAGATTCCATGGCGTGTCGGAATCCTTCAGGTAAGGCCTTACCCGGAAATGCCAGCATAATTAGTAGAAAAGCCATTGCCAGAATTACACCACCTTGAAACCCGCCACCAGGTGAGATATGTCCGTGGAAAATTATAAAAATTCCCAGGATGACTATATATGGCCAGAGAAAAATTGCTCCAGTCTGTAGAAATTCAGATGCCTGACGTGGAACTTCAGTGTCGGCAGTATCGGACTTCCTCTTGCGAAAAAGGACAAAACCCACTCCAGCAGTTGCCAAGAAAAGTACTGTTACTTCACCCAGTGTATCAAGACCACGATAACTTACAATGACAGATGTTACTAAATTTGCAGCTCCCAGATCTGTCACTCCATCAGCGGTAATAGCGGCTGCAGCATTACCAAGATTATCCTGTGGCGGAAGTATAGCCAGTGGATACAATATATATGCAGTTACTATAAGCAATAAAACAATAAGAGAACGTTTAATCATTATCAGATCCTCCCAACTGACGAATCCGACGCAGTGCTAATAAGAATACCACCATGGTCAAACCTGAGCCTATGGCTGCTTCTGTCATAGCAACGTCAGGAGCGGCCAAGACTATAAATATAACACTTGCCATCAAACCTATGAGACCTGTTGCCAATATTGCAGCTATAAGCTCTTTAGTCATAACGGCAAAAATAGCAGCGACCAGCATAATAATGCCTAGAAATATAAGTAAAAAAATTATCATTACTTCTCCTCCGCAGCCAGATCATCCTGCACAGAACGGGATGATAGTTTTATCCCGGTAAAGTGTGCGGCTCTTGCCAGTACATGTGAAGAGATAGGATTTGTAAGTATCACAAAAATTATTAACAATAATAATCGCACGGGAAATCCCCCATGCCAATGACGAATGGCAATACCCAGAAAAAAAAGCAGTGAACCTAGTGTTGTGGCCTTGGTGCCTGCCTGCATACGATTATATACATCGGGCATTCGTACAAGACCAAGTGCACCTAAAAATAGAAATAATGCACCAAAAAGGGTCAATATTGATCCAAATAGCATCATGACAATCCCCCTTCTTTATATCGGGCAAAAGCTATGATACCTATGAAACTTATAAGTCCGTAGACCAGGGCAACATCCAGATAAATTATTCTATCGGCATGTACACTTATCCATGCTATAACGGACAGGGCCATTATAGTCATACCATCCAGAGCAACTGTCCTGTCTGCCAGTGTTGGGCCCAGCAGGAATCGAACAAATGCCAGCCCCACAGAGACACAGGCAATAATTAGTGCTGCATTAAAGATCAAATCAGCCAAAGAGCACCTCCAGGTATTTTTCAAACTCTTTTACAATTGATTCTGTTGCTGCGGCAACAGAACCATCTTTAACATCAACCCAGTGAATATAGAAGTACTCTTCACTCGACTCCACTGTTAACGTGCCTGGCGTAAGTGTAATGGAATTTGCCAGGACAAGTCTTCCCATAGGAGATTTAAGTTTGATCTTGACTTTGACAATACCCGGCTTAATTGGCAGGCTTGGCCGTAATACGCGGCTTGCTACATCCAGGTTAGCCAGCAGCAAAGCTTTTAAAAATACTAAAGGAAAAATAATGGCTGCCATAATCATCTTAATTGACAAACGCATTCTTCCTTCAGACCTGGCGCTCTGCCGCGTAATCCAGACCAGCAGCAGGGAAATTACTCCTGCGGCCACTATCTCCTGCATGTCCAATGAGCCTGCCAATGCAAGATAGATCAGGAAAAAAATAACGAAACGAAGAATCAGCAATGAGATCACAACATGAACCTCTTAGCTTGTTTATGGTTAGGAAATATCAGTATTCAACATAAATGATAATTTTTGAAGCATGCTTATTAAAAGATCATGATGCTCTACGGGTAAACGTGACAGGAGCTGCTCTTCACAGTGTTTAATTTCCTGTTCAATCTGATCTTTTAGCCGTTTACCTGATGATGTAAGTGAAACATGTATTGATCTCCGATTATTAGGAATCGGTTCCGCTCTGATCAATTTCTTCTGCACCATTTGATTTATTACTCTACTGCCTCTTGAAGGTGACAGATGGATTCGATCAGCAAATTCACCGGCCACTATTCGCTCTTGATGCCCCAAAATGCGCAAAGCTGTTAATTCTCCGTAAGAAAGATTGTGATCTGCACAAATCTGTTCTTCGGTGCGCGTACAGCCTTTTTTTATTGACTGAATTAAATTAAACAATGTTCCGGGCATTATTACTGTCCCATTTGAAACTTTTCACCAGGGCAACTTTTGCTACTAGCAAGTATACAAAATCAAAAAGGTTTTGTCAAGAGGAAATATGTCTTTGGTTGAACTGTGATTTGCTTGATTTGCATGATAGCTCTGAGCCTATGCCTTGGTTCTTACAACAACTATCTATCGATACATAGAAATACAGAACGATATGATTTCTTGATATATATTTTATAGTGCTTTATTGATGAGATGAGTTTTCATGTTTATTGGGCAAAGCCGCAGGCAAAAAAAGCAGAACGTGATTATTGAATAATATACCTTGCTCAATTTACATTTAATTACCAAGAAAATTTTTTTCCGGCACGAGGCCCTATTCAGGCGAAAGCGTTTTAATTTTGATTACCTCGGGGCCGGATAAGCCTGTCGAAGGGTGCTGATCGCCTTCCTACAGTTTACCCTAATGGCTTTACATCAGTGGAAATGTTAAACACTTACGCTCAGTGTCTATTCTTTCACAAATCCTTACAAACTAGCGTTCTCATGCGCCGCAGGTGTACCCTGAATACCTGACCGAGATTGAGTATGGGACAAAACAGTGCATCAGGTAGACCCATGGGCGATATTTTGTGCATCAGGCTAGAATACGAAGTCTATGGGGAATTATTCATTACATTTAGGTATTGATCATTAAATCTCAATAAGTAATAATATAAATATTGTGGTCAAGCAAAACGACTAATGTCACCCGACAAAATATTTTTCTACTTGACACAGCTAATTATGTTGTTTAAATTCATTATGATTCACAGCCGACATAATACAAAAAATAACAAAAATGTGGTTAAGCTTTACTATTAATACATTTATAGCATTTGAAAAGTAGTATAACGAATGTTTCTTTCGGGAGACCAAGATGTTGATGATATATATTTTCACATCTGGACAAACCACCGCCGAATATACTATCCCAATAAGTATATGTGGAATCATCGTTTCATTTTTCGTGACACTTTTTCTACGCTTTACTCCCAGCTATCGAGCACTATTACGCGAAAACAGTGAACTCAGACGCGAAGTATTGAACCTTTCAAAAATGCTTAGGAACGGATACTGTGCCTCCCCTCCTCCTGATTTGACAGATAACAAATCTTTGCGAACGGCCAAACAATCCATAAATGAACGATTTTTGCTACCTTGGAAGTACAAACTTTCAAGATATTTACCAATGCAAGCAAATGAGGACCAACCCAATGTAATTATCCAAAAGGGCAAGGATAAAAAATTATATTTATATAGAAGAGTAGGTGAACCAGGAGAGGATACAGATGGATAATAAAAACAACTTACCATTACATCCCGGTGAATATATAAAAATCAATATTCTGGACAAAAACAAAATTACCCAAAAGCAGCTGGGTGAAATGATCGGCGTATCAAGACAAACAATAAATCAACTGGTTAAACAAAATATACCTCTTACTGAACATTTAGCCTTACGCTTGAATCGCTTAGGAGCTCCATTTGAATTTTGGTTGAATTTACAGAATGAGTATGATAGATTTTTTTCAGATGATGGGTCTGCCGAACTCAGTGATAAACATAAGCTACTACAGAATCAATGGAATGCCATAGGCTCGAGAATATTAGTAAATCAGGAAATTGAACAAGCTGTTAAAATAAGCTACATTGACATACTTAACTTTAGCACAGAACTCCTAACACCTGTGGGATATAAAACCCGAATTGGCAAGCGGCTTGTATACCAAAACAATGTCGTTGATTTAGAGAATGGTACGTTCTATATCCCCCAGAACGGGACCGTACTCATTGAAAGTCTTGAATACGTTAAACTCCCACCCAATATAATGATTCGGGTTTATCCGACAGAGGCATTAATATTAGATGGTGTTGATGTAATTTGCGATATACACATCTACCCTAACACATCTGGTCATATCTCTGCAAAACTTAAAGCCTCTGCCGAACGTGAAGTAGAAATAATGATGGGCGACCAATTTGTATGCCTAGAATTCTATTACCTTGTAGTACCGCCTGTTCCGCTAAAAAAGTTTGAGCTAAAAATTTAGATTTTATCTCATTCTCACGACCTGCTCAAATGGCGTTATATACGTGGGAATGTTCTTTAAGGACGCTCTGAACCCATTTTCTCATAAAACACCATACAAACAGCTCTCATGGACCGTAGGCAGATCCTGATATTACATTAGATCTTGGTACGGGCATTTTTCACCCATACCCCTGGGCGCATTTTTGTAGTTGGCTGTGTAGGTATATATGTACATAAACGTCTCTTTATTGTTTGAGATTATAAGTTTCTTTAATCATGTAATGTCACTAATTGACTGTATGAAATTTTATCGGATTGTTTGCTATATATTATCAGCGTATTGAATCTGTTGCCATTGAGTATCATTTGAAAGCTGACTTTCTCAAGTAATTCACGAAAATAATCTTTTCCGAAATATCTGCCGTTTTTGATCCTGTCATTATCCATAGCAAAGCCTTTGATGATGTATTCCTTCAGAATATCTGTAGCCCATATTCTGAACTGGGTAGCTCGTATGGAGTTGCTCCGGTAGCCTACGGCGATGATGGCATCTAAATTATAAAACTTTGTGTTATACTTTTTGCTGTATTCGGCAGTATGTTCCAAAATGGAACTAACTGAATCCTCTCGCAGTTCACCACTGTCTAAGATATTTTTCAAGTGTTTTGTTATCGCCGGTCTCTGCACATCAAACAATTCGGCCATTTTTTCTACGTGAACCAGAGGGTTTCATCACGGATAACGGTGTCTATTTTAACTGTACCGTCTTCAGTCGTGTAGAGGATCATTTCAGATGCATCCATTTTTATAGCCATCAATACCTCATTGATTTGATGGGATTTAATGTCTAACCGGTGAGACATTAAGGATTTATTGTTGCATACTTTAAATTTCATGAGACATTTACTGGTTTATGTCTCATATATGCATACTATGTGGAGAAGCAAACTTGTAGTACCACTTCACCAACAGTCGTCAGACATTTTTCAGCAGCTCTCTAAAAACATCAATCGGATGCCGGTTACCAATAGGACTCAGTCTATTGTGATTCAAACGACGGTTCAGATAATAAAAATCCGTTTCCGTCAATCCACCCTCTCCGGCGATGATAGCTTCGATAAAGAATTTCTGATCATTCATCGATCCCAGTACGCTCCGGCTATTGGTTTTGGTGAAACGCATGGTTTCGGTTTCCATCAACACCTTCTCGATATCTTTCTGAGGGAACTCTTCAGCCATCATGAATTTGAATAATCTTGTTGCGAACAGCTGATGAAACACGGCAAAGTCCGGTTTCTTTAGTCCCGGGATGCACATGGCGAACAATGTGGCATCATGCGTCACCAGCACGCATTTTCTTCTGTCAATGAGAAAGACATTGGCGTGCCAGCTGGAAAGCGGTGCTTCATTCTCTTCAGCGGATTCAGGCACAACATCCAAGGCTTTAACAAGTTTCTGTGTACAACGAAGGATCATACTAATGCTCCCTTTTCATGCATACATATCCGGACCGCCAATCTCGAGATTGGCCATTTACTAAAATCGCCTCTACAATACTCCGTCCAGCACCTTAATAGCCGGGGCAATCAGTTCTGCACGGGTTTTAGCTTCGTTCATAGAAGAACCTCCCAATGTCCACCCTTATCCGGCCCCACACGTCGGAGACGGCTGTCATCCTGTAATTTGCGGATATTTCGCTCAATAGACCGTTCCGTCACACCGATGAGGTCAGCTAACTCGGGAATGGTCACTGATGATTTTTTTTGCATCGCTGTCAATATTTTCACCGACGTTTTCACCGA
>JAGLOF010000053.1 GCA_023139105.1 bacterium | reverse complement strand
TCATACCGGGAATCATCGGACAATGTATTTTCTCAAGCAAAGCACGTGATGTAATAATAGTCTTGAAACCACATTTTTTCTGAGCATAGCGGCAGTTATCTGCTGCACCTGTAGAATAATTTATCATGGCCGGCACCTTACCAGACATCAGCACAGCTATAACGGAAAGAACTGCACCTGCAGATGTTGGTATCATGATACCAATGTTTCCATCATCATATGCAGCCATCTTTTTAGCAAGGATAAGAGAACCGATTAAAGCTTTACCATAGCTTAGTTGTTTATCCAAGGTTCGATCTTTAATAGCTATTCGATTGGCATTTTTTTTTGCGATCCGGACAAATTCCTGGTGGAGAATCATAATCATTCCGCTCCATATAATTGATTGAGAAAAGTCAATGAGGAGAAAATAATGCATTTTATAACAACTTTAAAGTAAACAAAAAACATACTGTTTACAAATAATAAAGCAGAGTGAATGTGATCTCCTAAACATAACTCAACGTTAAACCTACTCCAACCTCCTCAACCGGCACTACTTGAGATAATACAATTTTAGAGTGTAAGTCCGTACAATGACATGCATGAAGATGAAGTGGTTTGTATTCTTTTAAAAAATCAACAGTTCCCTGAAGTTGTTTTTTAGAAGGATTTTGAAGATGCAAACCGCCCACTATATCAAAGATACGATCATCTTCACAAACTTTTATGGCATAATCAATTATATTACAGATACCGGCATGTGAACAGCCGGTAATAATGACAAGACCTTTTTCAGATTGATACACTAGGGCAGAATCTTCAGGGACTGTATCCGGTTCAGTACTTCCTTGCTTTCTTCCAAAAGTCAAATTCGATTCAAATTCATTGAGACGGGGAATTTCTCCTAGATATATTAATCTCTCGCTTAATTTCTGTGGTTCACAACTTAAAGACAACTTAAAATTTTTGGATAACTTTTCTTCTGATATCAGACTTCCAAATTCACCAAATCGATCTTTCATTACACTGACAAAAATTTCTGGATGTCCAATAATTAATGGACGACGGAGAACTTGATTTTCAATAGCAGCTTCAGTATAATATCTTATTAGCGGATCCAATCCCCAGGTATGATCCAAATGACCGTGTGAAAGTGCCACATAATCAAGGTCTAACAGATTGATATTCATTTTTCGGGCATTAATCAGAAAAATATCGCTGTATCCGACATCGAAAAGCAGGCGTACATCTCCATCTTCAATAAAAAGGGAGAGTCCTGGTTCAGCAAAAAAATAACGATCAATTAATGTGTTATTGTCAACAAGAACTGTAATTTTCATTTTTATGATCTTTCATTTATATTAAAGTCAATGTTAATGTTCATATCTTAATGTTAATGATAATTATGCATTTTATGCAATAAAAAAATTTAACAACCATCTAACACCGGGTGTTGAATTATTTTATGTTTCGTATTTATAGCATGTGTAGGTTTAAATTCAACACCCGGTGTTTGATAATGACTAAAAGAAATATGTCATCCCTGCATGCTTGTGGCAGGGATCCACCGTTGACAGGTTCACATATATGAACAATAATTGATAATTATTGACCGGGATACACCAAAGCTGCAAACAGATTCCGTCTTAATAAACTTGTAGCATCATACGATAACTGTAAGCTATAAGATCTCACAGTCGTTCCACTCCTTCGAGATGACATGATCTGGTAGTTGTGTTAATTTCATGGACATTGCTCCTGCTCTTTCTACTCCCAATCCATGTCCACTTTTTCCGTGTCATTTGTCTTATATTTCGTTACTGTCAATTATAGTCTTATGACAGGATCATTGACCTTCGGTCGGCATGAAGAGTTCAGGAGTGACATGTACATAAAAAAAACATGTCATCCCTGCATGCTTGTGGCAGGGATCCACCGTTGACAGGTTCACATATATGAACAATAATTGATAATTATTGACCGGGATACACCAAAGCTGCAAACAGATTCCGTCTTAATAAACTTGTAGCATCATACGATAACTGTAAGCTATAAGATCTCACAGTCGTTACACTCCTAGTATGTTGAAAAACAGAAAAAGCATGTCATCTCCGAATGATTGTATCGGAGATCTTCGTTCGGTTGTCCCCGGAATGAAGATCCCCTTTAAGAGCATCAGGGGATGACAAATTGGTTAAAAAGTTTTTTCAACACTCCATCGAGATAACACGATCTGGTAGTTGTGTTAATTTCATGGGCATTACTCCTGCTCTTTCTACTCCCGATCTCAATCCGTGCATATCCGTTTTTTCCGTGTCCTCCGTGTTCAATTGGTGCTTGTTCTTTTTTTTATTTAGTCAAGCACAATCCTATGATCAGCTACGTAAGTCTTAAAAAATTAAAAGACTTGAGAATAATGCACATAAAATCAAACTTGCCGCTCGAATGATACCGGTAACTTTTATACTTGCTTTCTCTGTTTCATCATTATATATTTGTCTGTCACAGATACCGGTAACACTGTCTGTAATAATCAATCCGATCTCATAGTACAGTTCAAAAGTATTAACAACATTGATCATATTTATCAGTTATTTGGTGAATTTCCATTCCATTATTCTGGAGGGCCCACTGATGACCCGGACAACAAAATTACTACTCGCTTTTATGCTAGCTCTTCCCCTTGTATTTGCAACTCAAGCAGATGCAGGTACAAAAGGTAAGATCTCCGGCACAATAATCGACAAAAACACCGGAAAGCCCCTTATGGGTGTCAATGTAATGATTCGTGGCACTATGCTGGGTGCAGCCAGTAATCTTAACGGCCAATATACAATTCTTCAAGTGCCACCAGGTATATACGATGTCACAGCATCAATGATTGGCTATTCAAAGATAATTATCTCCAAAGTACGAGTACGCATTGACCAGACATCACGGATTAACTTTGAACTGGAAGTTGAAGTTGTTCAAGGTGAAACTATTACTGTAATTGCAGAAAGAAAATTGGTAAAAAAGGATGTGGCTACTAGTGTAACATCCTTTTCAGGCGAAGAAATAAAAGACATGCCTATGACTAGTGTCTCTGATGTTGTAGGCTTACAGGCCGGTGTTGATGAAGATCTCTCTATCCGTGGTGGCAGCTCTGGTGAAGCCTTGTTTCAAATTGATGGTATGACAATGCGTGATGCCAGAACCAATCAGCCAATTTCCGGAATTGCCCTAAGTGCCGTTCAAGAGGTCTCGGTAGAACGCGGCGGCTTTAATGCAGAATACGGCCAAGTAAGATCCGGCATAGTGAATGTTGTTACCAGGGAAGGTGATAAAGACTCCTATCATGGAACTTTGACTTTAAAAGCTTCCCCTGCTATTCAAAAGCACTTTGGCATGTCTCCATATGATGCAAATTCTATGTGGATGCGACCTTATCTTGATAATGATGTTTGTTGGACAGGCACACAGAACAGTTCATGGGATTTTTATACAACTCGTCAATATCCTACTTTTGAGGGCTGGAACCGTATATCAGAGAGTACTTTTACCGATAATATAAAAGGCAATGAGCTCTCTCCGGCTGCGCTGCAGCGATTATTCAAATATCAACATAGGAAACAGCCGGTTCTTGACAAACCTGATTATAATATCGATGCCGGATTTGGCGGTCCTGTACCTCTCATAGGTAGGAAACTTGGTAATCTGCGTTTCTTCACTTCATTCCGTAATGAAAAAGAGATGTATATATTTCCCCTGACAAGAGATGATTATTATAATTATGACTGGTCTCTCCAGCTGACATCGGATATCTCCGAATCTATCAAATTAAAGTTTTTTTCTACAGTAGGGAAAAGTTACAACATTGCCATGAACGGCACAGAGCAGGCTAACAGTACACATTATATACGCTCTCCATACTCAGTTGTGGCAGCCATGAATCAAAACCTGCAGATACCAGGACGAATTTTCGGTACAGGCTATTACAGCCTTGCAGATGTCTCTCACAAAACATTTTCTTTAAAACTTACACATATGCTTTCAATAAATACTTTTTATGAGGCAAGCATAGATCATATATCAAGAACATATTTTACTCGCCCTGCTGCTACACGTGACACATCTGCCAGCTATGAACTTTTTGACGGTTATTTTGTTAATGAAGCTCCTTTTGGATTTTCATCCATGCCCTTTACATCAATTGGAGATGGCATGGTCATGGGAGGTCACACATCTACAGCACGGGACAAGAGCAAGATTTCTTCAACAACTTTCAAATTGGATTTAACCAGTCAGCTTAATTTTAACAACCTCATTAAAAGTGGCTTCGAATTTGTATACAATGATTTAGATCTTGATTATGGAGTAGTAAATCTATTCTTCCCGGAATCCAATACTTATACGAATATAAAAGAAACTCCATATCGCGGTGCTTTTTATGTTCAGAATAAACTTGAAACCAAAGGTTTTATCCTGAATGCCGGTTTAAGGCTGGATATAAGCAATTCAAATACGAGTTGGGTTGATGTATCCGCTTACAACAAAGATTTTTTCTCCGGTTTGTATAATGATGCTATGGATATCAAGAAGAAAAAATCAAATATGGAAATTACTCTCAGTCCCCGCATGAGTCTGTCTCATCCTATAACTGAGAATTCAAAACTCTTCTTTAATTACGGTCACTTCAAGCAATTACCTTCATATGAACAGATCTTTCTATTGTCAAGAGGCGCAACCAATCGTTTGATGCGTTTTGGAAATCCAAATCTTGCATTGGCCAAAACAATTTCATATGAACTTGGATTTGACCAGACTATGTTTGATGAGTATCTGATCCAAATTGCCGCTTTCTATCATGATATCAAAGATCAAACATCAACAACACGCTACTTTGGAAATGACGGAACAGTTGGCTACAGAGCAATGAACAATAATAATTATGAAGATATTCGTGGTTTTGAAATAACCCTGCGAAAATCAACTGGAAATTGGTGGACAGGATTTGCCAATTATACATACAGAGTTTCATCATCAGGTAATTTCGGGATACCGGTTCGCTATGAATCTCCGTCGGAACAAAAACGATGGGAAAGAGAAAATCCTGAGGTTAATTATCAAAGCCGCCCTATCCCTCAACCATATGCACGCATAAGTTTGAATATGTTTACACCTGATGATTTCGGCCCTGAATTAATGGGTTTTCATCCTCTGGGCTCACTTAAAGCTAACCTTATCGGTGAATGGTCTTCAGGATATTGGGGTACATGGAATCCTCAAAGCAGACCCGGTATTGAGTCCAACATTCACTTCACCGACTATTATAATTTTGTGTTAAGTTTTCATAAAACTTTCAATATGAAGCCTGTGAATATGACAGTTTTCGTAGAAATTAATAATTTATTAAATACCCGCAGGCTTAATACTGAAAACTTCTACGATTACAACGATTATCAGGACTATTTCAATTCCCTGCATCTGCCAAAGGATAAAGCTTATACAAATATCACGGGCGATGATCGGCCCGGTGATTATCGTAAACAGGGCGTTGATTATCAACCAATTGAGCAAATTGGACACATGCCCGACGGTTTTACAGGCAATAGAAGTGCTATATATTATATCTCATCAACAGGAATATACATGGAACAGATTGACGGTATCTGGACTGAAGTATCACGTTCCAGGATGAATAAAATCATAGACGACAAGGCATATATAGATATGCCCAATATGACATCTTTTAACTTTCTCAGTCCCAGGCAGATCTTCATTGGCATAAGAACATCATTCTAATGTCCGTCATCTGATATTTTGAGCGTATGCGCAAGAGGATACTATGAAATACAAACAAATTATATTGACAACTCTATTATGCAGCCTCTTTTTTCAGGGCATTTCCATGGGACAAGGGAAAAAATTCAAATGGCTGCGCACAGGATCATTGCATCAATACATTGTGAATGTTGGTGCTGAATATGAAATGGGCCGTACAGATCAAACCAGTGAGCAGCAGGACGGACTTCGCTGGCCCGCTCAATTCTCTTACCAGGACAACCTTGTCGGCAAATCAATGTGGATCGGCACAACTGACTTCTTTGATCCGGGTCTCAACCAGATTGTACCCCATAAAATAGTCTCTGTCGGTACCAGAAGCTATGATGATATCAATGAAATAATGCCCTATGACTTCAGGATGATAGGACGCTTCCCACATCCTATTGTAATAGTTGATGATGAAGAAGCGTCTGATAATAACTACAGTGATATTGTGGATGAATATAATCCGGATATGCTTGCAGACCGCCTTATTATCAATAAAATGCACTCCTATATCGGATTGGATATTACCCGTACAATAATGCAATTCTCGCAGCAGAATCACGACAATTATATCATCTATGAATATATCCTGAAAAATACTGGCATTATCGATAGAAACGGTACTGTTGATACAAAAACACTTTACGGAGTTGTTCTCCATCTGCAAAACAGATACGGTGTAGGGCACGAATCATTTCAACGCGGCTGGAGTCCCAATGGAAATATAAACTGGGGTAAAAATTGTACTAATCACGTTATTGGTCAAGATCCAAATGCAGCCGATTTCCGCATGAGAGCGGCTTATGCCTGGTATGGCCCTCACTCACAATCAACGGTGGACGACTGGGGTGCCCCTGACTGGCTCAGCGGCATCTCTCTTGGCGGTGTACAATATGTAGGTATGGTTACACTGCATGCAGATCAGGCACCTGGTAATCCTGTTGACGATCCTTATCAACCCGTAACAACAGGGTACATAGGCTCGGATACAGGCCCGCAAGACAGAGACATGTTTAATCCACAGCTTATGACACGTAAATATCAGACCATGACAGCAGGGCACCCGGAGCAAACTCATTTTGAAGCTTTAGGAGGTAACTTTGCAGATATCTGGGGCAGTGATGCCGGTGGATATTCTCAGGGCGCAGGATATGGCCCATATACCTTGGAGCCAGGCGACAGTATACGTATTGTCATTGCAGAGGGTGTATCAGGTATTCATCGCGCATTAAATTATGAAATTGCAGATAAATGGTTCAATGATGACAGCCCATTTACTCTTCCCAATGGCAGTCAGTCAAATGACAGAGATCAATATAAACGTCAATGGGTTCAGACCGGTGAAGACTCACTCTTGCAGTCTTTTGATCGAGCTATTGATAATTTTGACAATGATTACGACATCCCCTCTCCTCCTCCGCCTCCTGAACAATTTATTGTTCAATCAAAAGGTAATCGCATTCATCTTGAATGGGCTGACAACGCAGATGCATGGACAAATTTTGACGGATATCGTGTCTATCGTGCAATTGGTAAACCAGATACGCTGTATGAAGAAATTTTCTCTTGTGATGCAGCCAATGTGGTTCATGAATATAATGATACTGAAGCATCCCGCGGATTTAAGTACTACTACTATGTGCAGACCAAAGATGATGGATCTACAAACCTGGTCAATCCCGGAAAGCCTCTGGTCAGCAGCAAATTTTTCACTATGACAAATAAAGAGGCCTTCTTACTGCGTGAACCCGGAAAATCACTAAAAGAATTTACGATTATACCCAACCCCTTCAATGTCAGGGCACGTTCCTTACAATTTGAGAGTTCAGCACCTGATCAAATTGCTCTGTTTGGTCTGCCAGATGTATGTACACTTAAAATCTTCACTGAGAGAGGTGACCTGGTAAATACTATTTACCATACAAACGGCAGTGGTGATGAGCTCTGGAATTGCCAGACATCATCGGGGCAGTTGGTGGTCAGTGGTGTATATATCATCCACCTTGAGGTTACTGAAGATACCTATGACTCTGTTACAGGGGATCTGAAATACAGCAAAGGCGATCACACCTATCGAAAATTAGTCATAATTCGATAGCATCAAACGATGCATAAGCTAAAGACAAAGGATGTTGGTATGAATAGAAAAAAATGCGTGTTTGCGGTATTGACAGGGCTGTTGTTTGTGACACATACAGCCTCTGCCCAGGATCGTAAAAAAACAGCTCAATCAGGATTACAATTTCTAAGTATAATTTCTGACGCCAGATCTGCTGCACTGGGCGGCGCAGTTCATACACTACCGGGTATGAATTCCAGTGCTCTTCTTTTTAATCCTGCCGGCATGGCTGATATGGAAGCTAGCATTGATATTACGGCCTCTCAAAATCAATGGATAGCCGATATATCTCACAACACCTTCACTATTGCCTTTAATCCTGCCAATGGACGCTATGGTGTGATCGGAGCATCTCTCTTAATTGTCGACTATGGTGAATTTCAAGGAACCATGGTTGCCCCGGATGAATTCCTGGGATATATAAAGACCGACATATTTTCCCCTTCAGCATTTGCCGCAGGTCTGGGATATGCAAAAAAACTCACAGACATGTTCTCTGTAGGCGGTCAGATCAAGTATGTCCGCCAGACCCTTGGTCATAGTGTCTATCAAGTTAATGACACATTGAATGCAAAGGTAAGAAATGAAGTATCTACACTGGCCTATGACTTTGGTACAATGTTCAAAACC
This sequence comes from bacterium, assembly GCA_023139105.1. Taxonomy (GTDB): domain Bacteria; phylum Zhuqueibacterota; class QNDG01; order QNDG01; family JAGLOF01; genus JAGLOF01. The sequence goes on along the minus strand of JAGLOF010000053.1, from coordinate 37,275 downwards.
GGATATAAAAGTCTGGTATTTGGCATGTCTGTACGCAATTTTGCACCTGAATTAAAATATGAACGAGAAGGTTTCCAGGCACCTATGGCATTTACATTGGGAATATCTATGGATCTGGTAGATATTATGCCGCTGGATAATGCCACTCACTCACTCTATGCATCTGTAAATCATACATACTTCCGTTCTCATGAAGGTCAAATAATTATTGGTCTTGATTATACACTGGCGGGTATGCTCTCCATCAGAAGCGGATACATTTTTGGAAATGATGAAGACAATATATCATTTGGTATGGGCGTAAATGTTCACGGCATATCATTTGATTATGCCTACACTCCCTTTGGAGTCTTTGATAAAGTTCAGCGCATGACTGCACGCTTTTCCATGTAAGGAGAGAGACTATGTCAATAAAAATTAGTTATACACTTAAAATTGCAGCGATGATGTTCATCATACTCTTGGCAGCATGCGAGTACGATGGGCCGCAGGCAGTGTGGCAGCCTGATGAAGCAGGTGCCTCAAATCCCGTTATTACAACAGTTACACCTTCTGATTGGGCCTTTGCCGGTATTACGGAAATAACAATTCAGGGACAAAACTTCCCGGACCAAATGGATTTTCTGAAAGTTTACATAGGTGGCAAACAAGCTGAAATCATATCACTATCTCAGACAGAAATACACATTCGGCCTCCTTATCATGAGAGCGTATTAAAATCGAATATGCAGATTTCCGTTGTCTCTCAAAATGCCTTTCTTGCAGCATTATACTCTCCATACCAGCTTAAAGAGGCTTCCAGGGAATACGGTAACTTCCAGAGCCAACTCGACCAGATATTTTCAATCGCTGCGGATCCGCAGGAAAATGTTTATGCCATGCTCAAAGGCAAGACAATTGCCAAAATCACTCCTGATGGCGAGCGTGAAGACAGCTGGGCTACTACTCCATTTCCAAAAGCTTCAGACATGCGTGCAAGTGCAGACTTCCTCTACCTGCAGCGCAGCAATAATGCCAGTCTCTATCGTATTCCATTAAACAGTGGTGGTACAGCCTCTGTATTTGTTACCCTGCCTGAAAGAATGCGTTTTATTGAATTAGCCGCTAATGATATTATATACGCCGGTGGTACGGAAAATGATATCTACATCATTCAGAGCGACGGTTCATTTACTGCCTCCACACAATACGCTGATTTTGACATAAAGGGCATGCGCATTTTTAATGGAATGCTCTATGTAGCTGCCAATTATAACGGCAGCAATGATTCCTTTCCGGCCTCGGGCATTTTCCACAGTACAATTTCATCCTCCGACGGTAGCCTGGGTACGCCTGAAATTTATTTTGATATTTCACAGTCACAAACTCATGCATCATCTGATTTTCATGCCATCACATTTGCAGAAGACGGTGATCTCTATATTGGAACTGATAATAATGATCCGATTTTAATAGTACATCCCAATGGCTCGGAAGAGATTCTCTATCCCGGTATTCTATCCCCGGAAATTGAGCATCTGGCCTGGGGTAATGCAGACTTTCTATATACTAACAGAACCGGTGACACAGAGACACGCAATCTTGTGCGTGTTGACATGGGCAAGCCGGGAGCTCATTAAATTAATTATTTTGACTATTTCTTGTAAAAAATCAATAAGGAAAGGAGGAATTGACATTAAAAAGCTCCAAAGAGGAAGAGTAAAAACCAAAAACATCTGTATTGAAGGAGGGAATGTTAACATGGTAAATCGATTCCGTTTTGTAGCAACACTATTGATCGTTTTGATATCATCATCATTATTTGCCCAAAACCTTATTCTCGGTTTTGAAGATAATGACACAGGTGGGTGGTTTACCGCTAATGAAGATGCTCAAAATGTTTTCATGATCATGGATAATAATGATGAATTTAAAAGCGGTGATGCAAGCCTTGAAATCGATGCAAGATTCCGCGTATACCCTAATGACTGGGGTACATATACCGAGGCTATCTGGTACTTTGACACTCGTCTTGACTTGTCAGATTACGATGAAATCAGATTTTGGGTAAAAATCCTTGAAGCTCCTACTGTAAATCGCAGTCTGATATGGACATGTGCATTATCTGATTCTGCTGACGGAGCCGCCGGTAAAGAGGTTTTCCAGTGGGAAGGCGATATTGACCTGTTATATGGACCTGTTGATGAGTGGGTTGAAGTAGTAGTTCCTTTTAGCCGTTTGGTTATACCTGAATGGATGCCAACGCTAAATGGAACTTTAGATACTGATGCTATTTTCTCCTTTGATTTTGGCGTTCATGGCGATGCCACTGCCCCCGATAGCGTTCGTTTCCTAATTGACCATCTAACAGCCACAAAATCTACCAATGTAGCCAGTCTGTTTGATTTTGAAGAGAATATCTTCCCTGCCGTCCCTGATTCAATATGGACACTATGGATTGACGATGATGTCAACAATGTCTTTGAGCTGTCTGATGACTTTGACAACCCCTTTGAGGGTGACGGCTGTCTGCGTGTAAGATGCAGCATGGTTAATTTCCCCAACGACTGGGGTACTGCTCAGGAAGGTATGCTCATCTGGGATGAACCTGTTGACATTACAGGCGCAACTGAGATCCGATATATGATGGACATACTTCAAGAACCAAACGGTAAAAATGTACAGCTCTCCATCTCTTTGTCTGATAAAGAAGAAGGTGCTGCTGAAGAGGGCTGGGTTTCCAGAGATCGTTGGGGTGCTTTTTTTGGTTACGGTAAACCAGCGGAATGGATGGAAATGGTATGGCCCATTGCTGAACTTGCTGTTCCGGAATGGAATACACCTGTAAATGGCGTACTGGACCTGGACCGTATAACAAAATTCTCCTTTACAGTGGGCGGTAATGGCCTGGAAGCTGATAGTGTAGAGTTCCTGATGGATCGTCTCATTGCCACAGCCGGTGATGCAAGCACAGCAGTTCTTGGTGAAGCAGGTGCTGCATTGTCTCCGGATCAGCTTCAATTGTCACAGAACTATCCAAATCCATTCAATCCCACAACAAATATCATATTCGGCTTGAATAAAGCCGGAAACACCAGCCTTAAAGTTTATAATATCAATGGGCAATGTGTAAAGACAGTTGTGGATAATCGCTATAAGATTCGTGGCGCTTATACATTCGATGTGGATATGTCTGAAATGTCAAGCGGTGTATACTTCTACGTCCTGACCCAGGGCAGTAATAAAATCACAAAGAAAATGACATTGTTAAAATAATAGACATACGTTTGGGCCGGAGGCCTCCTCTTCCGGCCCAAACAATTTGTTAACTATACTGGATTTGTATTGATGAGAATTTCTAAAGCACTAAGCATATTACTAATATTCCTACTTGTCCGGCCGCTCTTCAGTGCAAATGAAGATGATTATACGCAGGCTCTGCAATTGACTATAAAATTTTACGGTGCCCAGCGATGTGGTGATGCCCACAACTGGCTTTTAACTAACAATCCATACGGCAGCACATGTCACCTGGAGGACGGCCCTGCTCTACGTTCAGACCTGGATCTTAACGGTGGCTGGCATGATGCAGGTGATCATATCAAATTTACCATGACTACCGGATTCGCAGCATTTGCTCTTTTAAAATCATATGATGTTTTCCCAGAAGGATTCAATGATAATGACGATATAAACTATTCCGGCAATCCCAATGGTATTCCGGATATACTGGATGAAGTCAAAATTGCCACAAATTATCTTCTCAAAGTCCACCCCGATGATCAAACAGTGATCGCCAGGGTAGGCGGTGATCAGGACCATAGTTATTGGTATACATCTCCATATCAATCTACTCTCTCCGTCTCAAGGGGCGGTGGCAAACGCCCGGTTTTTGCCAATGCAAAAGCCGATATAGCGGGTATTGCAGCGGCAGCTCTGGCATTGATGTCACGCGTATATCATACATATGACAATGATTATGCACCTGCCTGTCTGACACAGGCACGTCGTTTGTATCAATATGCAAAAGAACATCCGGGTACAACAAACGAAGCTTTTTATCAAAAAAATACCTGGAAAGACGCTATGCTTTGCGGTGCAGCAGCTCTATACAATGCAACAGGAGAACTGATTTTTCTGGATGAAGCTATCTCCTGGAATAATTCCACGGCATCACATGGCTGGGTTGTAGACTGGTCTACGCATTGGGATTACGGTCGCCACAGCCTGGTAAAAGCCGGTTATACACAAGCACTGGCTAATTGGCGCAGAGACGTTGATAGATACTTACGTCAAGTCAGTAATTATACTTATGTCAAAGGTTTGGCATTTTTTGGTAATTGGGGAAGCCTCAGATATGCGGCAGGAGCGGCATTTTCAGCTGGTCTATTGTACGATGTGACAGATGAAATTAAGTATCTTGATTTTACACGATCTCAGGCAGATTATATCATGGGTGACAATGAATACAATCGTTCCTTCATTATCGGTTGGGGAGAAAATTATCCTCAATACCCCCATCATGTTAATGCCTATGGCCGTGAAGTACATGATTGGAATTTTAACCAGCCTCCTCTCCACTCCCTCAAAGGTGCAATGGTAGGCGGACCTACACGCATTGCTACAGATGTCAGTTCAGCAGGCTATGAAGACGATATAAATGATTACATCGGCAATGAAGTCACAATTGATTACAATTCTGCTATTGTCGGGACACTTGCAGCATTGGCACATAATGGCAATACTTCTGTAAATGGCGAATCTTCACAACATCCTGATAAGATTCTTCTTCATCAAAACTATCCAAATCCCTTTAACTCTCAGACAGAGCTAGTATGCATATGCAGCTCTTCCACAGATGTACAAATCATTGTATATAATATACTTGGACAAGCAGTTTCTACTCTGCACAATGGTTCCCTGCCCTCAGGCAGCCATATATTCCGCTGGAATGCTGCATATGCCGAAAGCGGCATCTATTATTGCAGGCTGACATCTTCTAGCGGCAACCGAACACTGAAAATGATTCTGATTCAATAACAGAGGGATATTCTTGAAGAAATTAATATCTAAAACTTGTTTAATAATAATATTGTGCATTATTGCATGTTCTCCAAAAAAATCTATTGAATACATTCCGATTGAGCAAGATTTTCCAGATGCCACCGGCAATATTCCATTTGCAGGTGTTAGATCATCCAGTTACGGCATCTCCCCTTTTCCCAATGCCCAAGGATGGGAGATAGCAATAACTACAATGTCCGGTTATTTTACAGAGTCTATTCCCTGTGCAATCTGGATTGTTGGTGAGATGGCGTCATCCACTGACTGTAGACTATTCTTTCCTGGTGATGCTGCTAATCATGAACACATTGTGTTTACCGATACTGACAGGCATGAGCCATACCTGGATTATTTTGACCAGGCCGGTATAAAAGTTTTTCTGCAGGTAGAACCTGCAAATGCAAATATAACTGAATTGATTAATCTTGTCTTGAATCGCTACAAACATCACTCTTGTGTAATTGGATTTGGCATTGATGTTGAGTGGCACCGTGAAGCTGAGCGAGCAGGATGGGGCATTCCTGCCACAGATGCCATGGCACAATCATGGAACGAAGCCGTGAAAGCCCATAATGCACACTATACTACTTTTCTTAAGCATTGGGACAGAGAATGGATGCCTCCTACTTACAGAAGTGACTTGATTTTCATATCCGATAGTCAGGGATTAGGGACTTTCAATGCTATGGCAAATGAATTTGTAAATTACTGGGCTGCTTATTTTAAGCCCAATCATGTCGGATTTCAGGTAGGTTATGGTGCTGACAGACCCTGGTGGGAAGCACTGGATACGCCGCCAAAGGATATTGGTGGTGCACTGGCAGACCGTATTGATCAACCATGCTCTATTTTCTGGGTAGACTTCACTCTCAGAGAAGTTTTGCCAACATCAAATTAGCAAGGCATAAAATGATAAAAACAATAATAGGGATAGTGGCCAGCATTATACTTGGCCTTACGATCTCCAATATGTTCAACACAAATGATTCCAGGCAAAATGATGGAGCGAATACTGTCATTGGCGTTAAAATTTATGAATATGACGGAGATATGCAGCTACTTTTTGATAGAATGGTCGATCTTGGAATTAATACTGTTTTTGCCAGTCCGCAATTATTATCCAGGCAAAATTTCAGAGATGAAGCTAAAGCTACAGACATGCATACATTTGTTATCATACCAACCTTCTACAATCCTGATCACCTGAAAATAAATCCTGATGATTATGCAATTACTCAGCACGGCAGCCATGCAATAGAAGAATGGGTAGAATTTGTATGCCCCTCGCGGAAGATATACAGGCAGAAACACGTGCAATATATTAAAGATATTTTAAGAAAAACAGACGCCGATGGATTAAGCATCGATTTTATCAGGCACTTTGTATTCTGGGAAAAGATTTATCCTGACACACCATTTGAAGATCTGCCTGAAACATGTTTCTGCGACTCCTGTGTAAGCACTTTTTTTAGTGATGCAGGTATTACACCAGCCAGGAAGTACGCTGATATACACAGCAGAGCTGCATGGATAAGGGAACACCACCGTGATGCATGGACAAATTGGAAATGTAGATTAATTAATGATTGGACGAACGAGATTATCCGTGCAGCCCACACTGTCAAGCCAGATATCATGATAAATATACATGCGCTGCCATGGCATGAAAATGATTATGATGGTGCCATACGTCACATTTCTGGACAGGCCATAGAAAAGCTTGCGATAAATGCAACATATATTTCTCCAATGACCTATTCGCACATGTTAAAACAAACTCCTGAATGGATTCATTCTGTTGTGAAAGATTTTAACCTACAGACAACTTGTAAAATTATTCCCAGCATTCAGGTCGGTAAAGCATATCTTGATGAGCCTGTAGATACAAATGAATTTGAACACGGCCTTATCTCCGGTTTAAAGCATCCATCAAGCGGAATCATTTTTTGGAATTGGGATCATCTTGCTGCTTCACCGGAAAAACAACGAATTGTGAAAAATCATTGTAATTGACAAATATTTTTGTTCTATGGAGTGTTAATGCGTATAATTGTTCAGAGAAATGTTGATCGTTTGAGCCGCTGGGCGGCAAATTTCATCATTAATGAAATCAATGAGTTTCAACCTGCTGAAGACAAACCTTTTGTCCTGGGGCTTCCTACAGGTTCTTCACCGGTAGGAACATATAAATGTCTTGTTGACGCCTATAGACGCGGCCATATATCTTTTAAAAATGTTATTACTTTTAATATGGATGAGTATGTAGGAATTGCTGAAACTCATCCGCAAAGCTATCACTATTTCATGCATGAACATTTATTTAAACATATTGACATACCCAGAGAAAATATCAATATTCTAAATGGTAATGCGACTGATCTTGCAGCCGAATGTAGAAATTATGAAGAAAAGATCAGAGAAAAAAATGGTATCAGACTCTTTCTGGGCGGCATTGGCCCGGATGGACACATAGCTTTTAATGAACCGGGTTCCTCACTTTCATCCAGGACACGCATTAAAACATTGACTCATGATACGCGTATTGCAAATTCTCGTTTTTTTAATAATGATCCGGAAAAAGTTCCTAAAACTGCATTGACTGTAGGCGTAGGCACTGTAATGGATGCAGACAAAGTGCTAATTCTCATCAGCGGACATAATAAATCGCGTGCCCTTCAAAAATGTGTAGAAGAAGGTGTAAACCACATGTGGACTGTCTCCATGCTTCAGTTACATAAACATGGAATTATAGTATGTGATGAAGAATCTACATATGAATTGAAAGTTGGAACAGTAAAATATTTTAAGGAAATTGAACAGAATAACAGAAAAAATTATAAGCAAATATTCCCCAATGAACTATTGAAAGAGGATGAAAAATGAAGAAGAAGCGCTTGATTTTATTGCTCTGTTGCTCATTTGCTGTATTACAATCGCAATGCATCTCATCAGGAAAAATTGAAATGCTTAATCAAACTATCCAATTAACTGAAGGATGGGACTTGCTCTCTTCAAAAGATATTGAAGATATTTCTCAGCTTCATCGTCCGGAATGGCAGTCTGACAAGGCATATCAAGTATCAGTGCCTTCTACGATCTTTGGAGCATTAGTTGACCTGGAAGTATATGCTGATCCTTTCATGGGAACTACATTAAAAGAAATTGACAAGTCTCCATTTCAGGTGCCATGGTTTTACCGCAAGGTATTTGACCTGGATCCGGATCTACCGCAGAGCAATATAGAACTTGAACTTGAAGGCTTCAATTTCAGGGCAAACGTATGGCTGAATGGACATCAGATCGGAGATGCTGACACCCTGATCGGACCATTTAAGATGTATTCCTTGAATATCACACAAACAGTGAAGCCTGAGAATAATGTATTGCTGATTGAAATCATCAGGCCTGAAAAAGATGATCTTACAATTGGCTGGGTAGACTGGAACCCCTACCCGCCTGATGATAACATAGGCCTGTGGCGTCCCGTTAAAATCAAGCAGACAGGTACTGTTAGTCTCACTGATATTTTTGTGCAGGCTGATGTCAATCTTGAGACCTTGAAAGAAGCAGATCTAAGTATATCCGCCTTTCTTGTCAATCATTCTCAGACAATACAAACCGGTAAATTGGACGGGCAGATTGAAGATCATAAGTTTTCAATTGATTATTCACTAAAACCAGGTGAAAAACGTAAAATAATTATGACAGCAGAAACTCATGCTGCGCTTCACTTTGATAATCCCTGTCTATGGTGGCCTCATCTCATGGGTGATCACCCTCTTTATAATTTAAATATGCAATTGATGGCGAATGGTCTACTGACAGATCAAAGCTCTATTCGCTTCGGCATTCGCGAAGTTGGCGACTATATAAATGAGCAGGGTCATCGCGGCTGGACAGTAAATGGTAAAAAAGTTCTGATTCGCGGCGGCGGCTGGGTAGATGATCTCTTTCTCCGGGAAGATGCCAATAAAGTTGAAGCACAACTGCAATATGCCGCACATATGAATCTAAATACTATACGTCTTGAAGGATTCTGGGGATCTAGCCAGACAATTTATGAACGTTGCGATGAACTTGGATTATTATTGATGATAGGTTGGAGCTGTCATTGGGAATGGGAAAATTATGTTCATCGTCCCACAGATAACTATCTGTTAATTAATACTCCTGAGGAAATAGAGTTTCATACTCAATCCTACTGTGACCAGGTAATCTGGGCACGAAATCATCCAAGTGTCCTTGTATGGGTATTTGGCAGTGATATGCTTCCTCGCCCGGAATTGGAAAGAGCACTATTGCATGAACTGGATGAAGTTGATCCGGGCAGACCAACATTAGCAGGATGCCGTCAGACCGCATTTGGAGGCGCACACGATTACACCAGCGAAGTATCCGGTCCTGTGGCTGTAAAGATGACAGGTCCATACAGTTATGTAACACCCAATTATTGGTACGTAGATAAATCATTGGGCGGAGCTTTTGGATTTAATACCGAGACCGGACCGGGCTTGCAGCCGGCTGTACTGGAATCTGTAAAAAAATTCACTCCAAAGGATAAATTATGGCCTTTAAATGATGTCTGGGATTTTCATTGCGGACGCTCTGTATTTGCCTCTTTTGACTACTGGTTAAAACCTTTTGATAAGCGTTACGGTCGTGGCAATTCTGTTGAAGAATTTACCACAAAGGCCCAGGTAGCTAACTATGAAGCAATACGCGCCATGTTTGAAGCCTTTGCAGTCAACAAACCTGAGGCTACAGGTGTAATTCAATGGATGTTCAACTCATGCTGGCCATGCCATCTCTGGCAGTTATTCGACTACTATCTCATGCCAACCGGTGCTTTCTATGGTACAAGGCAGGCTTGCCAACCATTGAATATTATATATAATTATGGCGATCACAGTATTTATCTGACAAATGAATTTTTGGATAAGCGATCAGCGATGCAGGCGGAAATACGTATTCTGGATATCAATTCACACACTGTTTTTGAAAAAACGATAACAGTCAATGCAGATGCTCAATCGTCTTTAAAAATACTTACACTACCACAACCTGCCGATTTGAGCACAACATACTTCCTTGATTTAAAATTGAAGGACATTGACGGCACTCGAATAACAGGAAATTTCTACTGGCTTTCCACTCAAGAAGACAAGCTCGATTTCGCAAAATCAACATGGTATGTAACACCTAATTCCTCTTATGCGGATTTCACCGGATTGAATGATTTACACCCTGTCAAAATTGATGTTACACATAAGATCACTACAATGGGTAAAAAACAGAAAATAACTGTTACACTGGAAAATTCGGAAGAATCTTTAGCTTTCTTCATTGAACTCAAAATTGCCGGTGATAATGACGGTTTGACAATTCTACCCATCTTCTGGGAAGACAATTATTTCTCTCTTATACCTGGAGAAAAACGTATAGTTTCTGCCGAGTATAATGTTGACGACCTCAAAGGTCAACGCCCGGTCTTCACCTATTCAGGATTAAATTTAATTTCAAATTAGTATAAGTTAATCCAGATTTTTTTCTCTAAAGGAGATACAACATGCGCCGTAATTATTTTGTAGTTTTTTTAATTTTAATCATATTTTTAGCCATCTCATTTCTTACCAATATTATTGGTGCCCTGGTACCGGATATGATAAAAACATTTGATCTTTCACTGTTTTTTGCCGGTTTCCTGCCATTTTCATTCTTTATTGCATATGGTGTCATGTCAATTCCGGCTGGAATATTAGTTGATCGCTATAAAGAAAAAACCATCATAATAACTGCATTTGCCATAGCATTCACCGGTGCATTCTGCTTCACCCTGTTTCCATATTTTATTGTTGGATTATTTTCTCTCTTCATGATTGGTATTGGCATGACAATGCTTCAAGTTGCAATCAACCCCCTGCTTCGTGTTGCCGGCGGCGAGGAGCATTTTGCATTTACATCTGTACTGGCACAATTATTCTTTGGCGCAGCTGGTTTCATTGGCCCGAAAGTATACTCTTATATTGCAACCGGTCTTCCCGAGTATGATGGTAAAGGAAATTTTTTATTTTCTGCTTTACAAAATATTGTACCACCAAACGCTACATGGATATCATTATATGCCATATCTGCTGTTATTGCGTTGATTATGTTAATACTGATCATCTTTGTCAAATTACCTAAAGTCAAATTAAAAGAAGATGAAAAAGTTGCAACATCCTTAAAGACCTATGCAGCACTATTGAAAGATAAATATGTAATCAGCTTCTTTATAGCCATATTTGCATATGTTGGGACAGAACAGGGTATTGCAGATTGGTCATCAAAATTTCTTGAGACTTACCATAATCTTGATCCGAAAATTCAAGGTGCAGATACTGTAGCTAATTTCTGGCTGGCTTTAACTTTCGGATGTTTCCTTGGTCTGGCATTATTAAAACTATACGATTCACGCAAAATCTTGATCGTCTCAGCCATACTGGCAATAGCGACCCTTACAGCTGCACTCCTGGGAAGTGCCACTGTAGCCCTTTATGCCTTTCCGGCTATTGGTTTTTTCCTTTCTGTAATGTGGTCAATCATATTCTCACTGGCATTAAATTCAGTAAAAGAACATCATGGTTCTTTCTCAGGTATTCTTTGTACCGGAATTATCGGTGGTGCATTACTCCCGCCAATTATTGGTCTACTTGGAGATCTCTTTGGTTTACGAATTGGGATGCTATTCTTATACATTACACTAGGGTATATTCTAAGTATCGGATTCTGGGCAAAACCTATAATAAATAATTCAACAATTTCAATAGCAGAACTACTATTATTCTGGAAAAAAGATAAAACAGTTGGACATTAAGTAATTTTTTGCTAAATTTTAGGAGATATAGATGAAAGAAAAATCCATCATTGGCGTTGATATGGGAGGAACTAATCTCAACCTTGGCTTTGTCAAGAATGAAAAAGTTCTGACTCACTATAGTGTTGATATCAATGCCAATGAATCGGAAAAATATATAGTCAATCAAATTATCAATGCAATAGATTATCTATTTAATGACGATGTAGATGGAATTGGCATAGGCGTTCCGAGTCTTGTAGATGTACAAGAGGGTATTGTTTATGATGTGCAGAACATTCCTTCATGGAAAAAAGTGTTTCTGAAAAAACACCTGCAAGACCATTTTGAAGTACCTGTATTCGTAAATAACGATGCAAACTGTTTTACAGTTGGTGAAAAATACTTTGGCAAGGGTAAATCATTTCAGCATTTTGTTGGTTTAACCCTGGGTACAGGACTTGGCGGCGGTGTCATAATAAACGATCAACTTGTTTCAGGACCTAATTGCGGCGTTGGTGAATTTGGCTGTTTACCCTATCTGGACGCCATATTTGAATCATATTGTAGTGGCCAATTTTTTAAAAATATTCATGGTAACGATGGTAGATTATTCTACGAGCAAGCTTTGAACAATGACAGTAAAGCTTTAGCCGTCTTTGATGAGTTTGGTGCACATCTGGGAAATGCCATTTTAGCGGTCCTATATGCACTGGACCCTCAGGCGATTATTCTGGGAGGATCAATCAGTAAGGCGTTTTCTTTTTTTAAAGCTGCAATGTGGGATAAAGTTCAAACTTTTCCCTACAAAAACACATTAGATAGACTTGTTATTGATTATTCTATTCAAAATAATAGTGCTATTCTTGGTGCGGCAGCTCTATATTTTGACGCTCAAAAATTGAATACCAAAAATTTTGCTGCATAAAATGATTGGATAAATTATTATGAAGACCACATTGGCAGATATCGCTAAACAAGCCGGTGTTTCAAAGATGACAGTTTCACGTGTTCTCAGTGGAAAGGGGCAGGTAGCCCGGGGGACGCGTGATAAAATCAACGCTATTATTGATGATATTGGCTATCAGCCTAACTGGATTGCCAGAAGCCTGGCCAGTAATCGATCTATGATTCTGGGCGTAATAATTCCAAAAATTGAACACATGTTTTTGGATAATTATATTGCTCAAATTCTTAGTGGTATTACTGATGTGGCCTTGAAAAATAATTATAAAATTATGTTATGTCCCGTTGCACCGCCACCGGAAGAGAAACAGGAGTATATAAATCTTGCCCGTACCAAGTTACTCGACGGCATGATACTTCTTAAAACAAAGATTAAGGATCCTAACCTGGAATCTCTGGCACATTCAGAATTTCCCTTTGTTCTTGTTAATTTTAAGAAATATGAACGTCATTACAATTTTGTAGACTCTCAAAATATTCAAGGTGCCAGAATCGCTGTTGAGTATCTATATCAAAAAGGACATCGTGACATTGCATTTGTCTCAGGTTCAATGGAAGAGACAAATGGTAAAGATCGTCTTAAGGGATTTGAAGATGCCATGCATAATCTGGGTCTCTCCTACCCTCCGGAGAGAATTGTGTATGGAAATTTTGAAAAAGATGCAGCTTACCATATCTCAGATAAACTTTTGGATAGCACCAACCTGCCAACTGCTATTTTTTGTGCAGATGACTACATGGCAATTGCTGTGATGAAGCGTATAAAAGAAAAAGGATTGAAAGTACCGAAAGATATTGCGGTTATCGGTTTTGATGATATTGAGCTCTCTGCTTACGTAAAACCTGCACTCACCACGATTCGCCAACCAATGGAAGAGCTGGGTAAAAACAGTGCCCAAATCTTATTAGATCTTATCAATGGCGTTCAGACTGCACCAATACATAAATTACTTAATGTTGAACTGATTGAAAGAGAATCTGTATAGAGGATTTGGGATTCCCGGAAGAATGAATGGACATGCCATTCATTCTTCCGGGAATAGCAAATCCCAAATAGCAAATCTCAAATATTGAATTCCAAAAATCAACCAACTAATAGCCACAACCACTTCATTGTACTCCGGATAACATTTGCCTTCCAGGTTGTGCTGTCTGTCAGTTAAAACTTGAAATGCCACATATTAAAGGTACGGATTTTCTGAGATCACTCTCCAATCCTCCTCAGGTTATTTTTACAACTGCATATCGCGACTATGCACTGGAAGGATTCGAACTTGATGTTATCGATTATCTTCTGAAGCCAATATCTTTTGAACGTTTTATGAAAGCTATGAACAAATATTTACATGTATATAATAAAACTATTTCCAACAAAGCTACATCATCATCACAAAACAATCAACACAGACAATATCTTAATGTAAAAAGTGACCGTAAGACAATCAGACTGCCCCTTAATGAAATTGTCTATATCGAAGGGATGAAAGATTATGTCAATATTCAGACATTAGAAGATTCTATCCTCTGCAATACACCACTTCATAAGTTGGAAGCCAAGCTGCCAGGAAATCAGTTTCTCCAAATTCATCGTTCATATATTATTGCAATAGATAAAATCAAAGCATTTACTAATGAATATATTGAAATAGCTAATAGGCAGCTCCCTATTGGCAGGCATTTCAAGAAGAATGTATTGGAAAAAATTGCCCAGTGACGTCCATGCCGTATATACTGTACAATTCTATTCACCGCTCCCACAACAATTCCATGTACTTCAGACAGGGCGGGGCTCCATGTTTTCTGTGGGCAATCGCAAGTGCTCTTTTCCGTACTTTTTGTAGGCGGTTTCCTCTCAGGCAGAGAGTTAAAGCTGGCTCACGCCTTTAATGTAATCAGAGAACGCATAAATTGATTACCTTCAATCAGACCATATACACCCTCTTTCACACTCTCTTCATTGTACTCAGTAACTGAATCGGGCACATTGTCAGGTTTATATATAATAAATGGCACAGCATCATGCACGTGAGTACGCAGTTCGCATGGTGTTGGATGATCCGGCAGAAGGGCAATACAAACGTCCTCTTCCATCTTTTCTACAGCTTCCATGACAGGGCCAACCACTCTTTTATCCAGGTATTCAATAGTACGAATTTTCAAATCAATATCACCTTCATGGCCGGCCTCATCACTGGCTTCTATATGCAGATAGACCAGATCTACTTCTTTCAATGCATCCAGTGCAGCTTGAGCCTTACCTTCATAATTAGTGTCATACAGCCCGGTAGCACCTTGCACGTTGATGATCTTCATACCTGCGTAAACGCCTATGCCATGAATTAAGTCGACAGCAGAGATAACACCACCGGTAATACCGTACTGTTCTTTCAAAGTCTTCATTTCCGGTTTATAGCCTGCTGCCCACGGCCATAGAGAATTTGCAGGGTCTTTACCGAGCCTACGTCGACTGATATTAACAGGATGATGATCCAATAAAGTTTGAGATTTAAGAATCAATTCATTCAGGAGTTCAGCCGTCTTCTCTCCTTTACTGGATGTAGCGCGTACCAGCACATCCCTGAATGCTGTTCCGGGAACATCATGTGGGGGTGTTAAAGCAATATCATTAATACCATTTTTTATCACAAGCAGATGCCTGTAACTTACGCCAGGATGAAGCTTAACAATATCTGAGCCAAGTTTTTCATTAAGGTATTCTATTAATATATGCGACTCTTCAGTAGAAATATGGCCGGCTGAGTGGTTTTTTATTTCACCATTTTCAACACAGATCAAGTTGCATCTCATGGCCAGATCAGCAGGATCCAGGTCTACACCCATAGAGGCAGCTTCAAGTACACCGCGTCCCTGGTATACTGCCCTGACATCATAACCAAGTACAGCCATGTTGGCAATTTCACTACCGGGCGGCATATCCTCCGGAACTGTTATCAGACGACCACTCCTGCCTTTTACGGCAAGAGCGTCAATATTTGGGGTATTAGCCTTCATTAATGGCGTCTTTCCACCCAATGACTCAATTGGGCGGTCAGCCATGCCGTCTCCAAGAATTATTATATATTTCATAGATATTTTCCGTTTTTAGCGATATCGTTTATTCAGGTACTGTTTAAACATTGAATAGTCGTGATCTAAGAAATCGTAAGATTCTGTCTTTTCCTCCAACCCCTCAAGACTGGCAGGTAAAGCAGGATCAAATTCCAACAATTCAATGATCTTCTCAGGAAATTTAGCAGGATGAGCTGTTTCGAGAGACACAAAAAGTTTATTCTTCCCGTCAAGCTCAGGATTCTCTTTTAGATATCTCATAAGTCCTGCCCAGCCAACTGATCCGTGAGGTTCCAGGAGCAGGTCATGTGCCTGCCACGCCTCTTTAATCATCTCTTCAGTCTCAGTGTCTGTAATTGAGTATGATATCATATCCTTTTGCATTCGTTCAAAGTCAGGTTTCTTGATAATATTGCCCTGTTCATCCATTGTACCACCGTAATAGGCAGTTACTCTGGATAAATTACTTGGATGACCAACATTCATGGCACTGGATATACAATTACGGGAAGGGGCTATCTTCTCATAGATGCCAGAGGATAAATATTTTGTAAATTCATCATTTTCATTAACTGCAATGACAAAACGGTCGATAGGAATCCCCATTGACTTTGCGAGTAATCCACCCATCATGTCGCCAAAGTTACCGGATGGGATAGAAAATACAATTGAATCATCGTGATGCCCTGATCTTAAGTGGGCAAAGGAATAAGCATAATAAACGGATTGAGGAATTAGTCGCCCTATATTGATTGAATTTGCCGAAGAAAGATGAAGATCATCCATGTCAGGATCTGCAAATGCCTCTTTTACAAGAGCCTGGCAATCATCAAATTTACCATCAACAGCAACAATCTGTACATTCCTGCCAAGTGTTGTCATCTGCTTTCTTTGACGTGCTGTGACCTCTTTCTCAGGAAACAGTACCAGAACCTCAATATTATCAAGACCATAAAAAGCATTGGCAATGGCACTGCCCGTATCACCTGAAGTTGCAGTTAAGATAAGGAGTTTACGATTTTGCTGTATCAGGTAATGCTGCATAAGCCGGCCCATCATGCGTGCAGCAAAATCCTTGAACGAAGCAGTTGGGCCTTGATCAAGTCTCATTATATACTTTTTATCATAGACCTGTTCCAGAGGCACTTCATAGTTGTATGCATCTTTCACCAATTCATAAAGTGTATCTTTATCAATCTGATCACGCAAAAACCTGTGGCATATCTCAAATGCTACTTGATGATATGTCATATCTGTAAATGAGGCAATCTCATCTGCTGTAAGCCGGGGAATTTCTTCCGGCATATAGAGACCGCGGTCAGGGGCAATGCCTTTAAGTAAGGCCTCTCTGAATGTTAGATGCGCTGCTTGTAAATTTGTTGAATAAAATAGAATAGCTGACATTGCTAAATCCTTTATAATTGACCTTTAATGCAATTGGCCAGACGCTCAAGACCTGTATTTAACTGATCAATTGATGGATAAGAAAAATTAATCCGCATATGATTAGTCTCAGGGTTCTCTCCATAAAAAGCCGAGCCAGGCACAAAGGCAACTTTGTGGCGTACTGCTTCATATAATAGTTCATCAGTATTGATATGTTCCGGCAGTGTAACCCAGACAAACAGCCCACCTTCAGGACGAGTCCAGCTTACTCCGGTCTCTGCCGGAAATAGAGACTCCATGGTTGTCATGAAAGTATCCAGTTTTTCACGATAATAATTTCTACAATGTTCCAGATGGCCTTCAAGATTCATCTCCGACAGAAATGCAGTACATATATCTTGATTGTATTTTGGAGTATTTAATACATTTCCCTCTTTGATATTTAACATCATCTCAATGACTTGCTTTGGAGCAATATTGAAACCGATACGAAAACCGGGACAAAATAATTTTGAAAAAGTATAGAGACCAATAACATGGGCACCGCCGCGTTGTTGGTCAAGACTGTAGATAGACGGTACATTTTCACCATAGTAACGAAGATCACGATATGGGCTGTCTTCTACAATAGGAACTTTAAATTCCTCACTAAGATCCAAAAGAGCCAGACGCTTTTCCAGACTCATAGTGATTCCCGATGGATTCTGAAAATCAGGTACCACATAAATAAATTTAGGTTTACGTCCTTCATCTATTAATTTAATGATAGCTGATCTATAAGTATCAATATCTGAGCCGTCTTCCTGAATATCTACGCCAACAAAAACAGGGTGTTCCATACGGAAAGCCACAATTGCACCGGCAAAAGTAGGCCTGTCCATGATAATAGTATCACCGGGATTCAAAAAAAGACGCCCAACTATATCCAGACCATGCTGCCCTGAATTTGTAACCAGAATATTTTCTTCAGATGCTTCGATATTATCGCGTTTAAGGAATTGATTGATAGCTTCAACAAATGCCGGTTCACCCTGAATGCGCGTATACTGCATTATCCTGTCAATATCATCCTCCAGACAGCGTTTTGATATCTGCCGCACTTCATCTTTAAGAAAGACATCGGGTGAAGGCAGGCCTCCGGCAAGAGAAATGATTTCAGGATCAGTTAGCAGGTTCAATTGTTTTCCAATTGTATATCCCTGGCAGTCTTTTAATAAATCCGCATATCTGGAATCCCAATCATGAAACATGAACAACTCCTATGTAAAGTAGATATTCAGGATCATAGAACTTTTTTTTTATTGCAGAACCGATAAAGTCCTTTTTACAATTTGCATCAAATATATTCAGATAGATCCTGATCAAATATATTTCAGGATCTATCTGAATTTTGAATCTTATAATGTAAAAATTTAAATACTACCTTGTCAATGACCTAATAACAACTTCCGGCAAATTCTGTATGTATTCCGTGACGCATCAGATCAAGTCCATCAAGTGTTGCACGAAGTGCTTTGTGATAAATTACATCGCCAATTAGCATTGAAGCTGCTGTTCTATCTTCATCAGAGAGGAAATAGGCTTCCATAGTATCCATTTCACGGGCAGTGCCATCACTCTCATACTTATAGGTCATATTTGTGCCGCTTTCAAGCACTTTATACATATTTTCTGTCCAATTAAAACTTGCTATACCAAGATCAGGATTGATATATATATGTGCTGCCAGGCTAACACCTTTAATACCACTGGCTTCAAGATCGCGTGCACATTGGATAAATGTTTCAGCAGTTGCACCATTACCAATATTTATCTCATAGATTGGTGAAGTACCATCTTCACGTAGATAGGATTTCATGATATTAAGCAACATGCGGAACTGCATAACATTCTGTGTCGACAAAAGCATAGAGACTTTAAAGGTAAGATTAGGAATGTCGCGTCCATAATAACAAGCACCGATAATGGATGACCAGCTTGGATTGAGATAAAAATCTCCGCCTGTTTCTAATGCAGTTCGGGTAATAATGTCCAGATAGACAAGATGGTTATCATTTGCAACTTCAACACCGCCCAAGTTACCAAATGCCGTACCCATGTTCTTTAGAATGAGCGCAGACTGACCCGCACCCATATCATTTCTCTCAAATTTTTTCCCGGTAACTTTTTCAATCTCCTGAAAACGACTCTCCGGCCAGGGAGTACCCAAGAGATTGGTGGAACAGAATTTTGAACCTTGCATCAAATTTTCTGCCATGGTCAATGTTGCCAGCAAGTCGCCTTCATAGACATATTTATCCGTCAGGGCTACAACAGAGATCATCTCATTGGGTGCAAAACAAAATTCATCAAATGCTGCACTTTCCGCCATCTTTCTTATGCAATGATGTGTAACATATGCACCCTGAAATCCAGAGACCTGACTGCGTGCATGACCAAAGGCGTTATTGTATGAGATTTTATTCTCTTTTTCAAATTTTGATACTTTATGAAACTGTTTCACCCAGCCTTCGGCATCTTCTATCATCTGCCCGAATCCCAATTCAGCGCAGCGTGTCTTGCGCAATTCAAAATTCCGCATTTTTTTGATGCCTTCAATAATTGCCTTTGCTCCGCCATGATGTTCTTTTAAAGCATCAAGGGCCTTCATGTCACTGTCGGATAAAAATGGATAAAACATATGTCCTCCTTGTACGGATATGATAAATAATCTATGGAATTTAATAGAACACTATCTTATACTACGCAAGCAGGACATACTTTATGGTGTTTAATTGATAGAGATCAGCTTATAGGGATTTTGGTTTCCTGCTTCATTGACTTTAAAATAAATGAAGTCCTGACATGGCTGACAACATTGAAATGTGTCAGTTTCTCAAGTAAAAAACGTTCATACTCTTCCATATCAGTAATGACTACTTTCATCAGATAATCCGATTCACCGGTGATATGATGACACTCAAGTACTTCGGGTATCTTTTGAATATCTGCAACAAATTCTTCAATAGCTTCGGTCTGATGAAGTCTCAAAGACACAGCTACAAAAGCCATAAGCCCTTTGCCAACCTTTTTTGCTTCAACAAGAGCTGTGTATTTCTTGATAATACCGTTTTTTTCAAGTTTTCTTACGCGTTCAAGCATGGATGGTGGTGATAGTCCAACCATTTTAGCTAATTGGGCATTAGTGATTCGCCCGTCATCCTGCAGCAAATCAATTATATGCTTATCTATTTTGTCGAGAACTATACTCATATACGCTCCTGGATATGATAATGTAACTCCCACAAACAGTATCAGTCAAGTTTTATTTTGCAAATCAGGCAATTATCTGAATTTTATTCAGAAATTCGAGAATCTGCCTAATAATCGTAAACAACTGAATGGATTATCCTGATCTATAGTCCTCTCTCACCGGATAAAAATTGTCTATTAAAAAGCATTCAGTCAATGCCTTGCCGGAATGTGCAATGCCGCCTGGAATTATGGCCATCTGGCCACGTTCCATCTTCTGCGTCTCACCATCAACTGTTAATTCAAATGTACCATCAATTACTGTACACATCTGTTCATGTGGATGACTGTGATCAGGCAGAGCAGATCCGGCGTCTACTCGCCAATAGGCAATGGTCATATTTTTAGAATGAACGAAAGTGGCGTGATAACCTTTTGCGGGTTCCACTTCGGGGATCTGGTCGAGTTTAATAAAAGGCATTAGCGACTCCTGGTGAAGTTATTTATCCAATTAAACATCAAACATTAAGTCCGCTGTAAAAATCCAATCTATCCAAATGAAAAGGATACGATTTACGGCTTTGAGCAATAGTACTTTTATCGATCTCAAAGAACTGCATAGACTCTTCCGTTCCAATGATATGGGGTTTAACACTGTCTCCAATCCATGGCGGGCAAAAAATTGAACACCCCCACTGCTCTCCGGCTCTATTTAAACTGAGCCAATAAATTTGGTTTTCCAGTGCTCGTGTTATTACAAATGGATGCCAGCTTGGAAATGAGTCATCTGTAGTAAAAGCCACGGGATGAAGGATGAAATCCAATTCATATTCACGAACCAAGTGGCTGACATATTCACCAAAACGCATGTCATAACAAATAATGATACCGATTTTATATTGATTGATCTCGAAAATACCAAGTTTATTGCCGCGTGTAAAATAGGGTTTTTCAGCTGAAGCACCAAATTGGGCCAGATGCAATTTATCGTAGTGGGTTACATATTCTCCCCGGCTATTGATGACTAGTTGCGAGATAAAAAAACTATCATCTTCTTTGCGAGGGAATCCATAACAGATACTGGTACGTAAACGTCTGGCCAGTGCAGCAAACTGATGAAATGATTCGCCTTTCAGAGATTCAGCAAGCTTGTTCAAATTTTGAAATGCATGTTCTGAGTACTCTATAAGTGCCAGTTCAGGCAGCACTATCAAATCCACTGGGTTGGCTGTACAAGCCTCCTCAATCTCAGCTATGAGCCGGTCGATATGCGCCTCTTTTTGCGACTCAGTCTGTATACCCTGTGCGTTACATTGAAATGCGAGCAGACGCATTATCTATCCTGTTTTTGATGATGGGTGCTTGAAATGTATAGAGAGAACTCTCCGAGGCCAGGAATGCCATCCTCACGCCAATACGCAGGAAAGAATGAAGCTGTTGCCAAAGCAACAAGAGAAAAATGGTAATCCCTGTATTGGCAGGATTGAACGTACTGCCCATGGCAAAAAGTAGAAATAACGTCAATCCGACAATAGAAATCAAGTAGTATAGCCCCAGCGTTTTCCCCAGGTGCTTAAAGACGAATACCCAAGCGGAAAGACCCGTTTTAAACATGCCCTTGCGATCTTCATGTACAGTACGAATCTTGGCGTAGTCAAATACCATCTGAATAAAGAGAATCCAAAAACCCAGGAAGATAAACCCTATGACCTTGAGAATTAAAAGGGCCACTTCTGAGTCGCCTTTAAAAAGCATAAGCAACTTATCAAAGCCAACATAGAGTAATATTGCCAATAACAAAAATACCAGGGAAAAAAGAAACAGGCGAAAAAATCGTCCGAAAAATGCACCAGCATCACCAAAGAATGCCCCGGCATTAAATTTTCTATTCTCAATGAAACAGCCGATGATGCCGCCATTAAGAAAAATAGTCGCCAACAGATAAAGCATGCCGACCATCAAAATCACTTTCATTCCCAAAGAGAGTGCCGTAGCATGATGGATAATAAATTCTACAAACACATGGCCGGTATTGCCTTCCAACAACTCTTGACCAATCAGGCGGTTGCCCAACATATCATTGAATTCGGCTTTAATTGGCGACAAAGCAATAGCGGCAAACAGCAATTGAATGCCAAAAAGCAATGCCCATAACTTCTTATTCGAAAAGACGGTCTTCATTCCCGTCAAAAAGGCTTCAGTCATTTTCACGATATACTCTCCCTGTGTTTAGCCTGCAAAACCGAATATATGAAGGACACTCTCAATCCAGTAAAGGGCCCGGTTCGACAACAACGTCACAGGCTTCTTCCTCGGCTCTACCGTCAAGCTGTTGTTGGTGAACTCAGAGTCGATGACCAGCTTTCGTTCCGGATCCACAACGGCATAGTCCAGCCTGCTATCCTTGAACACATCATAGCGCATCCAGCGTTCCTGCCCATCCCAGTTGTATTGCAGGCTGTCGCCGTTCTCAAAGACCAGCAAAACCTCCACGGGGATGACTACCTCGCCTTTGCGATGCACACGGACAATGGATCGATACATCTGCGCTTCCTCGTTCTCCTCATCGCTTTCCCGCTCTACGCCATCTTCATCTTTCACAGGATAGAGAGTTTTACCACCATCCTCATCGAAAAGTCCTTTCTTTTCTCTGACTTTCCTGGTAAATGCTATGGTTACGCGATAATCCAGTTCGTTGGACCCTTTCAGAAGTTGGTCGAAGAACCAATCGTAGTTCTCACCGGTAATCTCATTGACCACATCGATGAAATCTTGACTATGTGGATGCTTAAATTTCCAGCGCTGGAAGAAAGTGCGCATGATCTTGTCCATGTAAGGACGGCCTACATAGTTTTCCAAAGTCCAGAGCATCAAAGCTGGTTTTGAATAAGAATGAGTCCCGTATCCACCGCCGAGGTAAGTCCAGGCAGGACGCAGTGTCCGATCCCATCGGCGCAGTTGCAGATAGCTTAGTCTTTGATATCCCAGTTCACCCATTGTAAGCCCGAAGAAATTAAGCATCGATGTATTTTTGCCGTAAAAGTTATTCATAATGCGGCATTCAGCGTAAGAATTTAAACCCTCATCCAACCAGGCTTCCTCAAATTCATTGTTCCCGATAATACCGTAAAACCAGTTGTGCCCGAATTCATGTACAGTCACCATAGTGGTTAGTTTGATCTTGTCTTCCGGAATGCCAAAGAATGCCCCACCAGTGATGAACATAGGATATTCCATGCCGGCCACATCAAAACAACCTGTAGGCGGATGCACCACCGTAATGGCCGGATAGGGATATTCACCGACCCACTCCCCCAGATAGTCCATTGTATTCTTCATGGCCTGCACAGTCAGTTCAACGGTGCCCGAATGATCTTTTTCATAAAGATGAATTATATCCACACCTTTATAATTTTCTTTGGCAATCAGATAATGCGGCCACGCCGTCCAGGCAAAGTCATGCACATCTTCTGCATGGATATGCAGGATTTTCAGGGAGTCCCCATGTTCTATTCTCTGGACGATTCCCGTAGAGCCAACCACATAATTCTCTGGTACAGTGAGCTGTACATTATAGACACCGTAGTCCGAAAAAAATTCCGTATTGTTGTGGAACTGATGACAATTCCAGCCTTTGTCTTCCAAAACACCAACTTTGGGGAACCACTGCGCTGCAAAAAAGAAGTTATCCTCATAGAAACCATTTCTACGGTAGACAATTGGTAGCTGAGTAATAAAGTCAATGGCAATTCGAATCTCCTGACCAGGCTTAACGGCCCGGGGCAAAGGAACACTAATCACGGATTGATCAGCTTCATTATCGTCATCGGGCTGAATGAATTGAATCTGATCTGTAAGATCAATACCGCTAACAACAAGCCGATGTATATCTATCCACCCCCAGGCTTTTTCCTTATCCAATTTTCTGGCACGTCCTCCACCCTCTTTAATATGCGTGGATTGATTATTCTTAAACGCATTCATATAAAGGTGAAATTGCAGTTCGGAAGTGGCGTTGTGAGTGATATTTCTCCAGGTGAGAATTTCTGAACCGTGGATCTGTTTCTTTTCAGTATCAAGCCGGATATCCATGTTATAATTGGCATTGCGTGGGCTTAACGGTTCCTGAAAAATCACTTGTCCGGAGAGTCCTGTAAAACTGATGAACAGGCCTGCAAAGATTAGCACTCTTTTCATTAATAGCCTCATTATTTTATTGAGGGATACAATTTATCTATTAGATATGACGCTTCAGTCTCTCAATTGTTACTAAGGATCAATAGGAGCTGTAAATCAACAACACAACGTAAGGGGATTGCCGCAGCACAGAACGCCCCAGCAATGACACAGTCAAACTCAACATCGTCTCTGCGAGGGAGCCTGTTCTTTAGGCGACCGCGGCAAATTCCCTCAAGGCTCAGCAGGAACTGTAGTTTAAACATCCCGATTATCAAAGAGCACTCGCACGAAGGACACCAAGCTCACAAAGGGAAAAACAAAAAAGTATAGATAATAATAATATCTTGATATGTCCAAGCTTTCGCATTAGTCCTTTTTTGTATACCCCATCTTTTCTGTGATTCATTCCTTTGTTCTTCTTTGTGTTCTCCGTGAGCTTTGTGCGAAAAAAAGGAGTATTGCCTGTCGCAAATGCATATAACATATCTTTAAAACTGGCATTATAATCATCGATGCGTTACAGATTTTGGTAATGTTTAAAATATAACCATAATTGACATCAATAACAACTTAAAGAAAATCATTGAACAATTGGTTTTCAATTAAATCCTTCGGATGTAGAGAAAATATGAAACTTTTTTTCTCTACATCCGAATAATAATAGAACACACATAAAAGGAGGCATCATGTTAAAATACATAACCAGGCAGGAAGAGTTACTATTACTCGCTATTCTACATCTAAACGACAACGCATATGGCATGTCAATTAAAGCACATATTGAAGAAGTTACTGATGAAAAATGGTCTTTTGGTGCTATTTATGCGCCATTGAGCAGATTGTTAAAAAAAGCACTTGTCACTTCCATCCAAGGTGCTCCAACACCTGAACGTGGTGGTAAGAGTAAAATCTTTTACACCTTAACTGACCGTGGCAGGACAGAACTGGCAAATGCAAAACGCGTCCATGAAGCCTCTTGGGGAACTTTGACTATTGCCGGTTTGGAATAATTATGAATCAGAAAGAATCAATCGGGCATAGCCCTCCCCTTGCTCTGCGCCTGCTTATGCGGTGTATACTTGACAAAGAAATTTGTCAGTCTGCAATGGAATCATTGGAAACAGCTTATGCAGAACGACGCAGACATTCCAATTTTTTCAATACCTGTTTTTGGTATATCACACAATTGTTTGTTTTTTTTCCGGGATTTTTAAGAAATCAATTATACTGGAGATCTATCATGCTTTCAAATTATCTCAAATCCAATTATCGGCATGTACAGAAGTCAAAAGGATTTTCCTTAATCAACCTGATCGGTTTGACCATCGGCTTAACATGCAGTCTGTTAATTCTCATTTATATCCGTTACGAGACCAGTTATGACCGCCATATCAATCGTATAGACGATGTATACCGCATTATAATGGACCAACCTGATAATTTTTATATGGGTAAATCGACCTTCACTGTTACTCCGGCACCTATCAAAGAAGCAATTGAATCGACTATACCTGAAATTGAATTAGTAGGCAGACTAAGTGCCATGTATGGCGGTCTTGTAACCAGGGGCAGAAATTCTTTTCCTGAAAATAATATTTTTTTAGCAGATCCTGAAATAATTGAAATCTTTGATCTTCAAATGTCGCTTGGTGATGGTAGTAATTCCCTTAAAAAACCATATACTGTTATATTATCACAATCAATGGTACACAAATACTTTGGTGATGATGATCCGGTTGGGAAAACAATTAAGAAAAACAATCAATATGATTTGATTATCACCGGTGTATTTAAAGATATGCCTCAAAATTCACATATACAGTTTGATATGCTGGAATCATTTCAGACACTTTATGCTACTGGCGACAAGGAGTCAATTGAACGTTGGGATAATAATAGTTACTTTACTTATTTTCGTGCAAATCCCAATACAGATTTGGATCTCCTGAATAACAAATTAGAGCTTATTAATAAGGCGCATTTAAACAAAGATCTCAATCATCAATATTTGGTAGAACCCATTCAAAGCATCCATTTACATGGTAATCATAATTTTGAAATAAAAAACAACAGTGACATTCGGCTGGTGTATCTATTTTCAGGAATTGGTATTTTTATACTGCTCATTGCCAGTCTGAATTATATGAATCTGGCAACTGCAAGATCCACCAACCGCAGTCGTGAAGTGGGTATGCGCAAAGTTGTAGGAGCTTCACGTAATAACCTTCTATTTCAATTTTTAGGTGAATCAATTCTATTTTCTGTAATTGGCTTGTTTTTATCACTCATCATGGCAATTGGCTTTCTCCCCCGTTTTGCAATCTTGATACATCTCAACCTACCTGTGGCTCTTTTATTTAATCCACTCACATTATTGTATAGTCTTGTAGTATCTCTCGTTCTGGGCATTTTATCAGGAGTCTATCCCTCTATATATCTCTCATCTTTTAGCCCGATTTCAATATTTCGCGGAATCAACAAACGGGGGCATGATAGAACAAAACAGCTGCGTAATGGCCTGGTTGTAGTGCAATTTATCATTTCAATTGTATTGATCAGTGGCACACTTATTATGCAGAAACAGATGCAATTTATTCGCAACAAGGATTTAGGATTTCAAAAAGACCATATTTTCACTGTCAGGCTTCGGAATCCGGAATTGAAGAAGAATTATGAACCACTTCAGAACGAACTCACTCAACTGGCAGGTGTAATGAACATTACAGCTACCCGCCAACTTCCTATTACTATCAGATCCAGTTCAACGCCTACATGGGAGGGGAAAACTGAAGATCAGAGCCTTCATGTATATAAAATGTATGTAGATATAAATACATTAAATTTCTTTGGAATGAAGTTAGCAAAAGGTCGACAATTTTCTGAAGACCATCTAAGTGATGTTGACAAGTCAGTTATACTTAATCAGGCTGCAGTCAGGGCCATTGGATGGAAGCACCCCCTTGGAAAAGAATTTAAATTTAATAAAAAAGAGCCAAAATCAGTAATTGGTGTATTGGAAGATTTTCATTTTTCATCATTACACCTTCCCATTGCTCCTGTTGCAGTACAACTGTTGAAATCTGATAAAAGCTGGCGGACAATGCAGTATTTTGCTATCCGTGTAACTACTGATAATCTGCAGCAAACTATTAATTCTATTACGCAAACAGTCAACAAGTTTTCACCTGATTATCCATCGGAATTCCGTTTTCTCGATGAACGTGTTGAAACTTTGTACAGATCTGAAAAACGGCTGGCAGCAAGTTTCAATCTTTTTACTGCCATTGCAATAGGTATAGCATGTCTGGGGCTTCTGGGACTGGCTTCCTTTATGGCTGAAAAAAGAGCAAAAGAAATTTCTATTAGAAAAATACTTGGAGCCACTGTTGCTAAAATAACATTATTACTGACACAATCATTTTTAAAGTGGGTGGCTTTGGCCAACTTACTTGCATGTCCTATTGTATATATAGTCATGAAAAAATGGTTAAATCAATTCAGTTATCGTATCAGTCTTGGCGCGGACACATTTTTACTGGCAGCACTTTTAAGCCTGGGCATTGCAATGGCAACTGTGGGAATTCAGACTGTAAAGGCAGCTGTTGCAAAACCAGCAGATGTTTTAAGACGGGAGTAAACGATTCCGGCACATATATACCGATCAGTTTAGGATCCGGAACTACTAGCGGAGCTAGCAGTCTGTCGGACTTAAGGCTATTAGGTATGTTTTTAGAGATTTTTTTCCTATTCAAGGCGCGATTGAGGCGCATAAAGGGCTTTATGTAACGATTGAGCAACGCAGAATAGGGGAAAAAGATCAAAAACAGGACAATATTGGTTAAGTCTGACAGGCTGCTAGTGCTTTGAAGATCAATCATAAATTGTAGATCAGCATATGGATTGTCGACAATCAAACATTTTCAACAATCCATATGCTGTACAAAAAAAAATCAAATATGATTATATTTTTCAATCTTTATATGACAATGCATGCCAGTCAGGAAGTGGAAAGCTATTTTTAGGCCTGCGCCCGTAAAAGAAATCATCTCCTGCCAGTGCCAGAAAACGCGAAACCGGATTACGTCTTATCCCCCAACGTATAATTTGATGAACAGGTGTGTTGGGATGTGAATATGGACAAACCTTAATACATATTGAGCAGTCTGATCCGACACGATTCCAATAAGAAAAACATTTTTCCTGATTTGATTGCCACTTAAGTACACCTCTGACAACTTTCTTATCACCTTTTTCTACAGCACCCGAAGGACAATTTGTTGCACACTTTTTACATATTTCGCAAAAGTCTTGAACTCCAAACTGACAAGCCTTGTCATGAATAAGTGGTAAATCCGTAGTTATAACAGCAAAACGAATACGTGCACCGTATTCAGGTGTAACAACAAGCCCCATCCTGCTCAACTCTCCAAGTCCGGCGGCTACTGCCAACGGAGGGCATATAACACGATAGTTTCCATCAATATGGGCTCTTGCTTTGTAACCAAGCCGTTGAATGTAACGGGCTAATACCAAAGCAGTCTGTCCGGCTTTCATATAGCAGCGTGAAGATTCAGTTGTAGCCGTATGATGCGGAGCATGGCGGATCATTGAATGATCCATTTCAACACCAATCACAATGGCATTAGGATGATCCAAGTTGATGGGTGCTCCCCACTTGCCTGGAGAACGACCAATATGTGAATAAATATATGCAGGATCAGTAGAAGTGATACCGGTCATATCTGCACCGGAATAATGAGCAAAACCCTTAATACGCACACTCCATTCCTCAGGTGAGGCTGTTATTGCTTGCATTTCAACCGGATCAGGTGCCCATTCAATATCTTGGTATAGCTTCTCCATAACATCAAAAGTAGCTATATTGAATGGCGTTGTCCATGAGTTATAGCTCTCGGCTTTAACACCTGCCAGCCCGGGAAGTTCGCGAATAGCATCATCCCCTTTTTTCAATTCAGGATGAGTATCATAAAATTGATCAAATTCGGGCATACCTGGCTTAAGCCTGTAAAACCTGTGAAAAATTGCATCACGCTCATCCAATTGAGTCTGCTTACCGATTTTATCATCCGGATAATTATTGCCCCACGGCAACATCAGCACCAACAGGCTGACAAGTCCTCCAATCAATAGTAGTATCAATAGAATGTCTTTGTATGGATAGATTCCTTCAATTATAATACCAAAAATCAGCAATGCAGGTAAAAAAATTAAAGTAGTTTTTACAGCAGTAGTATTCTTTTTCTCAATCAGGGAAGTTATAAAAAATGCAATTCCAAAGAGGGTTATCCCCCCCCAGGCACATCTAAATAACCAGGGAAGCAGCGAGGTCATAGGATTTTCCTTCATTTCTAATGGGTATAGTAATAATAGCAAGCAGCAAAATACAAATTTTAAACAGTAAATTACAAACAGCAAAAAAATATTGCATTAGGTTGATAGATACCGGTATCATAATCGAAAAAAATAGTGATAGAGCAACGGCGATAATTTTAAATTATACTTGGTTGAAAGTGTGGATAGCAATACATACAATCAACGGAAGAATCTCGAAAAAAAGTCAAATTATTTTTGTCTATTGAAAATTATCTAAAAGTACAATATCTGACTCATCACGATCTGCCTGGGTAAAGAAAAGCTTTTCACCGGTACTATTGGCTGAAAAGCGAAATCCTGAACGGACATGACGGAAAAGCTCTTTTCTCTCCTGTGTCTCAAAATCATAGACTCCGAACTTCAATACTCTGTCATCACGAGATCGCCAACCGTATAAAATACCTTTGGATGTCACTGTCCAACCCTCAAACCAGCCACTCTCCAGTTGAAAAAGTTTAGTTTCATTTCCCCCGGATATCGGCATTTTCATTAGCACATAGTTTTCACCGGTCCAGTTTTCAAAATAGAGGTTCTTCCCATCAGGAGACTCAACAGGCTTGAATCCACCGGTCTTTGTTACTTGAATAGCCCTGCCACCTTTTATCGGTATCTTCCAGATCTGCCATTGTTCATTTCGATTTGATCCGAAATAGAGCCATTTTCCATTATGAGACCAATATGGGCTGATTTCTCTGGACCGTTGCTTTGTCAATTGAACAGGTCTTGATCCGTCTATATCAGAAATAAAAACGTCTGCATTACCATAATACTCAGCAATAAATGCAATTTGCATATTATCATGCGACCATGCTGGTCTGGAGACAGAACATCCGTTGAATTCAGTTAACTGAACCGGATCATTGCCATCGTCTGTAGTAATCCATAATTGTGGATGGCCGGATCTATCTGAGATAAATGCAAGTCGGTGTTCATTTGGCGAGAGTTTAGGAAAATTATCTACGCGTGAAGATGCAATCAAGCGTTGCGCCATTGAAGCATTTCCCGTTAGTGTATCAATTTCAATCTTCCATATATTCATCTCTAATTGTGCCTGTTGATATGCAAGACGCCAACTATCTCTGGCTACGGAAATATTATCAATTCGCATACCGCCGGCAGCCAGGAATGATGGTGGCATCTCTCCAGCGGCATCCACACTCCAAATTCCTTCACGCGATGCATAAATGAGAGTCTTTCCATCTGGTGCCCAATCCACATCAATTACCCATTGATTAGTACGCGTTATTCGCTTCAACTGACCATGTTGCAATGACAATACATAGACATCCAGCTGCCCATCGACAGTACGTATAAAGGCAATTTTCTTACCATCAGGTGAAAAAACAGGTTTTCTGTCAATAGTATGCCCCATTTCAGGCTGCGTAACCTGCTTCAGGATCTGAGACTCCAGATGATATGTATAGATTGAATTAGTACGAGCTGAATTTTCACGATAAGCAAATGCCAGATAAGCCCCATCCGGAGACCATACAGGATCTCTTGCGCCAATCACTCCCTCTACCAAACGTCTTTCAGGCCCACTGAGAGACGGCACTGCATAGAGCTCTCTTCCCTTATCAGTCATCTTTATATAAAGAATATAACGACCGTCCGGAGACCAGGCCGGTTCTGTGGCATACTCAGCATCTGTAAGACGAAGAGGCTGTTCCGAACCTATTATCTTTACATAAATACTGGAGCGATAACCATTTGCACCATCCCATCTAAATGCCAGGCGATTCCCGTCAGGTGAAAGAACGGGGTGGCTTTCTTCTCCCTGATAGCTCGTTAAAGGCATTAAGCGAATTGACGATGATGTGGGTTCATCTGAGCGTAAAATGCGGATAATTAAAAAAGTAAAAGCGAGCAAAATAGCAGGAACAAGGCTGATTAAAATTTGAAATTTTGGTCTTTTATAATGTCCGCTTCCATTATGTTCACTTATATTTATGCCATTTGAAGGAAGCTGTTCTTTCCAGCTGATTTTGGCAATCAACCGGTATCCCTTCTTGGGGATAGTCTCAATAATCTGCGAATTTCGGGGATCATCACCCAATAATTTCCGCAATTCAGATACTGCACGGGTTAGAGACTCCTCTACAACCACAGTATCTTTCCAGATATCTTCTAAAAGTTTTTGCCTGCTAACCAATTGTCCGGCATGTTTAGCCAGATGGAACAGTACATCCATATACTTGGGTGGAATTTGAAGCTCACCCCGGTCATCGGAAATTCGGTCTAATTCCGGTTGGATTAACCATTGTTCATTGAGTGTAAAATCAGTACGCATTATAGGTATTTAATCAATTTAGATAAAAATTAGCAGAACGTTAGGAAGAAATCACTCATAAATCAGGCTTTCTCTCCCTGGAAATAGTATACTGTAAGCGTTAGTTTAGTAAATATACAAAAATACCGCAAAAATTCAAAGTATATTTGAATAGAAACCCACGGTTCGGAAATTCCAATAATTCACCGAACCACTAATATTTAAAGAATAGTACGAGGCTAATATGCGCGCCCATCGCCTGACATCATTATTCCTGATCGGCATTGTCATTTCCCTGTCTGCCCAAACTACTTCACGTCCCGTCAGTGGCCAGCAAATCATGGATTATATCCATCGAATGGCCGATGATTCCCAGTTGGGACGAAAGCCGATGACCCCTGAATTCTTATCCCTTCAGGACTGGGCGCGCGATAAATTTCTATCCTGGGGTCTTGCCCCCGGCGGAGAGAACGGCACCTTTTTCCAAGAAGTCCCAATTGCCGGTAGACGTGGCACATATTCTATCAATCTGGGTATTCCTGTGCTCAAGATAGACGGCCATTCATTTGACAATCGATATGGCGACTTCACCCTTTCTCCTGTTTCAACTCCTAAAAGCACCGTGAAAGGTGTCGTTCTCTTTGCCGGTTATGGTATCTATGCTCCTGAAAAAGGATTGGATGAATACTCGGACATGGATGTTTCCGGTAAGATAGTACTTGTATTTAAAGGTTCTCCCAATTCTGCAAAAAAACCCCGTAGTATGTTTGGCGGTGGTACAGCAAATATGGATACTACTGAAAATGATATCTGGCAGGTCGAGTCCTCAGATAGCATGAAAATTGCAGTTGCTTATGAAAAAGGTGCCAAAGGTATTATTTTTTACGACCTATCCGAAAAGAACAGTAATTCACGACAAAGCACATTGAATCCTATGCATTTTGGTCATAATTTCATAATTATGAGCAGGATATCCGACAATATTTTTAAAACACTCATGTGGGATGATCCACAGGAATCACAACGGGGATTTGACAGGCGTATTGAAAATTTGCGTTATGCTATAAAACAAAAAACGCCACGCTCACGTATGTTAAAACATAAAATTGAAATCAAAGGATTTAGTTCAACAACTTTCTACGGTGCCCCCCGCTTCCGTGGTACATGCAGAAACACTATAGCAATGATACCAGGTTCTGATCCTGAATTGAAAGATGAAATCATCGTTATAGGTGCACATTTCGATCATCTGGGTATCAGAAACGGCCAAATTTACAATGGTGCGGATGATAATGCATCCGGAAGTGCTGTAGTTATGGAAGTGGCGCATAAATTATCCTTAAGGGATACTCCCCCAAAGCGTACAATTCTTTTTTGCCTTTGGACAGGCGAAGAACTTGGTCTGATCGGATCAAGCTTTTGGGCCGATAATCCTACACAGAATTTCAAAATGGACAAAGTAATTACATATTTTAATCTGGACATGGTTGGACTTGGTGATAAGATTGGCGCACCCGGTGCCTTGAACTTCCCATCTATCTGGAAGATAATAACTGCAGGCCAGGCGCAGGATATAATGGATGTTCTTGAGCCGGCAACAGGCGGCCCAGGTGGTTCTGACCATTCTGCCTTTATCAAACGCGGTATCGAATCTATGGCATTGATGACGCGTGGTTCCACTGGCCACCCTGATTATCACGATACAGGTGATGACACAGAAAAATTAAATCCTGAGATTCTTGAAAAAACAGCTGCTTTTGCATATCAAGGCATTATTAATCTCTCAAATGCCCAGCACACACTTATTATTCCTGATCGACAGACCAAATATGATGCATGCCGCTGGACTCTTACTTCTATCAGGCCCGATGTGAAACTACAGCGCGGCTGGAGTATTGTTGAGGCACAGAATGACTCGCAGCTATCAACATTGTTTGTAGAATCAATAGCAAAGCTTAAAAATCCAAATAATAACAATTCATCCAGACGGTTCAGACGTCGCCAGGATGGTTCTATCAATATTGGCGTTACGTCCGCAGCTTGCCAGGGCAACGCAAATTCCGCAATATTGGCAAAGGCACTTCTAAATGCAGGTCGTTTCGATATTGATGGTGATGATCCGTTCTGGTTTGATGCAGACACACTAACAAATAATGGTCGCAGCGCCTTGCACACCCTGGAGGACAGTGATATTCTTATTCATCTGTCACGCCCAAATCCCATCACCCTGCTATCAGTTCTTTGCGAGGCGCAGTTGCCACTTCTAATTTCTCAGGCAGATTCAATACCGGATAATGCTGTCAAATTGATTCAGGATAAAAAAGTACTTATTGCAGTTGAACTTGATATTACGAATACCGAAAAAACAATTAATGGAATACATAGTTTGATCGATCGGATTGGTGCTGAAAGAGTGGTCTTTGATATTGTAAATATTGATAAATGGGACGATACGAAGACCGATATCTATCAACAACTTTTAAGCTCAGGATTATCCGCTGATGATATTAAAGCCATGAGTGGTAAAGGTTCATCCTGGCGTAGTCAAGGCAGGTTTGATATATTCAGATAATAGATTGGGGGCTATATCAATACCCCCATGTTAAATATTTGTCTTCTCAAACTAAAACGAGTGTGCATAACACACTCGTTTTTTTTATATAATCTACTCTTACAAAAATATGGTTCTTTCGGCAAAAAAAGAGCCGAAAAAAAGCATTTCTACACGGAATACTTAACGTTGTCTCTATCGGGGAGCCGTTTGTGCAGGCAACACCGGCAGTCTCATCAAGGCTCCACCAGCATTCATCAATATCTTTCAGGCAGGGCAGCTTCGTGGTCTTCGTGATCTGGTGCTCTTTTTCGTTTTTTCCGCTCTTTTCCGTAGGCAATGCTCCTGCACTTTACACAATCACCGTTCCTTCAGGACGACTGCGGTAGTCTCCTGAAGGCTTAGCAGGAACTGTCCATTAACTTATGCAACCATGTTTAAACACAGGTAATAAAAATTATTAATGCCTTCTATTTCCAAAACGCGGATTAACAATATTGCTGAATATCGAACCAAATGTATATCTGAATCCAACAGAAAATGAATAATCGTACTGAGTGGCAATTTCTTTGCGATGCAGTAAAATATCCTGTTCAGAGGCTTCACCGCATTCCAGAGAAAGTTGATCATGAATTCTTGCTGCCCTGGCTCTGATGTTAAAAGAGAGACCTTCAAAGATCCGGAAGTGTAGACTTGAAAATATTGCAAAATGATTCTTACTGAAATCATGAAAATAATGAGATCCGCTCAGATTGAAATTTATCGATCCCCAACGTTCTTTTATTTCAAAAGTCGCCCTCAGACTTTCATACCATAATTGTTCTTCTAACTTATCATAAATAGTCATTTCTCTATATTTAACACTTTTGAAACCATTTTTATAGAGAAGTCGAAATTCTCTATAAGTAGATTCCGAGTAAGGAAAGATATTATATTCAATGGCCGGAGCAATTTCTGTTGCAAAATGTATATTTGAATAAGTTGAGGAACGGGTTGAAGCATATCCCCCCAAAGACCAGTGAGGTCCGAAACTTTTAACGATTAATGCCCTTGTACCCCATGATTTGGATATACTAAGAATATCACCTGAGTCCATCTGATAATGATCCTCTTCATAATCTCCGTTGATATTGAAGCTCATCTTCCAATTATCTGTAACACGATCTGCAGAGAATGAACTGCCAATTTCATGATTCTGCCTGGATTCTTCACCGTCTACGTCTGTATCAACATCAATATTGAACACCCAATGATTCCAGCGATCTCTCACATCATCCGGCTTAGCATTGTCTTGCTTGTATGAAATTTCTATATTTTCCGCAACAGGCGTTTTAGCAACATATTTCATCAATCCAAGCTTTAATTTCTTAAGCAGGCCGTCTCTGGTCATCTCTGAAGTATCACTCTGCCTGGAATGATATATTAGTGTATCATTTTCACCGACAAACTTCTCCTGACCGTAGAGGACAATTGTGTACCTACGTCCATTACTGCCGGTATTCTGAGAAGTCATCATGATGTACAGCTGTGCCTGCTGTCTGTCACGCATATAATTAACAAAGGTGATTTTCCTTTTAAAATGCGATTCATATCGTCTGCTGATATCGAGGAATACACAAAGAGCCTTTTCTCTGAGCTGTGCTCCCTGTTTCTGTTGAGATGTAGCGGGCATAATGTTGAAGGTTGTAATAAGCAACATCATGAATGGGATAAATAGGATGAGGCGTTTGGACATGTTTTTTCTCCAATTTTAATTTATATGTGTAGCATAAATATAATGAGGGAAGATTACACAATATTTACAGAAAAATTACAAGCAGATTACAATTTGATTTTTTTTATCATCTGCTTGAATTAATCAAGTGCCTGATATATATTATGACAAATGGAGATGCATGTATGAGAGTATTAATTGTAGAAGATGAAGAGAAAGTAAGCTCGTTTATTAAAAAAGGTCTGGAAAGTGAAGGATTTGTCGTTGAGTGTGTTGCAGACGGCATAGCAGGTCTTGATAAAGCTACAGAATCATCCTTTGATGTTATAATCCTTGACCTTATGCTGCCTGGCCTTGACGGTTTATCTGTACTGCGCCAAATCAGGCAGAGAGATATAAATACTCACGTAATTATATTGACTGCCAGGGCAAGTGTAAAAGACAGGATTGAAGGGCTTAATAACGGTGCAGATGATTACCTGGCTAAACCCTTTTCATTCGGTGAACTTCTGGCACGAATAAGAGCTCTCTTGCGCAGAAACAGTGACAACAAAAAACCTGTTTTAAGTTTTGACGGCCTTGAAATTGATCCGCAAAAGAGAGAGGTGCGAAGAAACTGTCGAGGGCCAAAATAATTCCCC
>JAGLOF010000052.1 GCA_023139105.1 bacterium | reverse complement strand
ACTTATTGGATGGACTAAAACTATAACCTGACTTGGATGGGGTCACGGTCCCATCCCAATTATAAGGAACTGTTTTCGAGTAATAGCCACTGCTGTTGGTGGTTGTATTGCCTACATTATTATCACTAAATGTTATCGCCACATTGCTTATCGCACTCCCACCCGATGTCTGGACATAACCGGAGATAACAGGGCTTGAGGAGGTGCCTGTATAATTCTCATCAGGATCATCATGCTTAACAATATTATAATCTATGAATTGCGGGTTAAATTCATAACCATTCTTATAAGGGGTGGCTCTACCATGCCACTTATATTGTATGGGAATTGAGTAAGAACCATCATCTTCTGTTGTTGTACTGCCTCCATCATTACTGAAACTTATCGTAACGCCTCCAACCCCCTCATTATTGGATTTACGGACATGCCCTGAAATCTCTGGCCCGACATAAGTATATGAATAAAGCTCTAATTGATTGTTAACCGGATAATAATCGTGAATAAATATAAACTCATCTCCCGACCTGCTATCAACTCTAAATCCATTGATAAAATTAGCACTTCTACCCAAATCAATCACAGAAGACTTAATTACCTGGATGTTACAGTTATTAGTATACACCGCATATTCTTTTACCATCAATTTATAATCATCACCACCACTCACCGGTTTCATTGCATGTACAGAAACAAATATATTTATATCATCAAGTGGATCATTAACATATAATTGGGATACTACTGGTGAAAATTCATGGTAGTCGATACTTGGACTTCCTACTTTATTAACGATATCACCTTTACATGCATAAAGCTTCATAAATTCAACGCCTAAACTTTTATCCTGACATGCGATTAACCATTGATTGGTATTACCATCAATAAATGCACGAAAGAAATATGATTCATGAAATTCGTTCAATGCTCTTTTTTCTTCATGAAGTTTATATGACTTACTTAGGTCATATTGAAGCTCATTTTCATCATTGCTCCATTTTTCGGTAAATTCTATTTCTTTTCTATATATTGTGTAATCTCCTAAATCACTATTGAAATCTTGATCGAATTCCCTCCAAATAAGACAGAAACTACCATAATCATCCGCACTGTATTTATTAATTATTGGCTCACTACTTGCACCTGAAATTTTAAAATCTTTAGTAACTGCACCTATACCATTTTTTAATGGATCAAATTTTAATCCAGCAATATCATAACTATCACCCAAACCTTGTTCTTCTTGCATAAATACAAT
Source organism: bacterium (assembly GCA_023139105.1). Taxonomy (GTDB): domain Bacteria; phylum Zhuqueibacterota; class QNDG01; order QNDG01; family JAGLOF01; genus JAGLOF01. The sequence continues at coordinate 141,269 of JAGLOF010000052.1, read as the reverse complement.
GAAAAAATTCTCATTGCCGCACACACCTATTTCAGAAAATTTAGGATTATTTCCATACAATCCTTCATCATATAACGTTTTCTGATAAATAAACTCTCCATCATTTTTATATACCCTAGCTCTTATGGTTTTTTTGTAACTATAAACAACAACCCAATATACACCGTAACTTGAATAGTTAATCGCAGCAATTCTAGGCCGCCCCAAATCAGAGAGACTTAATCCTCGTTCATCTACAATACTTAGCCCTCTAATTCTGCTACCTGTTGTTTTATTATAAATATTACCTTCAATATATGTATTATGACCATCAACACTACGCCATACACTGAACACAAAGTTATCAACAGCATAAACATCGGGATCTTCAAGCTGACTTCTTTGATAATCTTTAATTTGAATATGATTGTCTTGTCCCAACTGGCCAAACAATACACCCACAAAATTCAGCACAAAAAATAATACTATAATGTTTTTCATATTTATCCTCCTACAACATGAAACCGGCACCCCCTCCACACTGCTCACACATAAGCAGCCCAGAAAAAAATGCCGGCTTCGTTTTATTGAATAACCGTTTTTTTAAGTTTAAAGTAAAAAGTTTAAAGTTTAAAGTGCCGCCCCACTACCCCCCAACGACAAGAGCCTCAGTGCTCCTGCTTCACCCGTTCCAACTTCTCCATATCCTCAAGAGAAATATTGGTAAAACGCAGTTTGGCCTTTTGGCCGTCACCGCAAAAATCAATTTGGATTTGACCTTTAATTCCAGCCTTGAGCAAACGGTCTATAATCCGGATAATATCATCTCGTGTCATAATACGTCATGATAATGTGAATAAGGTAATTGAGATATAATCAAAATAACTTTGTTCAACAATCATACCAGGAAATGTTACTCCCTTATAACATCAAAAAAAATATAAGCTTACACATGCCACCCCAGCCAAAGCATATATTTATTTGTTGCAAGGTGTGCCACAATACAGACTATGTTGTTGCAAAACTTGCAACAATACTATAATTCAAATTCCAAAACACACACATAGCCCCATTATTTCCTTTTTTAACAAATACTAATTTTAAACAAAATAATTATTGGCGGGTAAACACTAACAAAGATGGGTATGGAATACATGCAGAAGAGACAGCATTGAAATAAACTTATCACAAAGTAGTCAGAATTAAGATTTGTAAGATAGGAAGTTTAGACCATCCAGGAAGGAAGCCGCCCATGAGCAACATAAGAATATAGTGTTTCAGGAGCAATATCAATTTCATTTTGCCATGTTAACACACCAACTTCCGGGTCAACGTAAAATGACTTGAAAAATTCAATATTCTTGAATTTTTCGAAAACCCCACCTTTTTCCAGGTATTGTGAAAAATCCACTACACCACTTGCGCCATCATCAAATATAATTTCTATTTTATATTTTTCACAGTATTCGGCTTTTACAACATCAACCAGCATATCATCATCCCTATTTAAGAGGTTCGATCTTTTTAAGCACCTCATTATTTGCCGCCAACTCCCAGTCTCGTTTTAATTCATCTTGATGTATTGAAATGAGGCGGATTATGATCATCATAAAACATTGAAACAATTATACCATAAAACTGTGATATTTTAGACATTAGTAATCCCTCTCCCCGGCACTTTAAGCATCCAATAAATTGTAAAATAGTAAAATTCCTGTGGAATTACAAATTGAACTTGTTTAGAAAAAGTACTACACGATATTGCTCATATATGTGAGCCTGCGAATGATGGATCCCTGCCAGAAGCATGCAGGGATGACGGCTTTTTTATCATTTGTCACTCCTGAGTTCTTCATGCCTACTGGAGGTCAATGCCTCTGTCAGGAGCCTACAATTGACAGTTTTCTAAATATACATTCCAATTTACTATTAATCCTGCAAAACCTCCAGGAAATTTGCCACGGTCGTCCTTAAGGAGCATAACTCTATCCGGAGCTTATCAGTATAATCCGCATTATCCGTGTACAATTGCTCTTTCTTTCAGCTCTTCCATCATCCATTCACATTCCATTGCTACATGTTCTTTTCCGTATTATCTTAGGCCATTGAAACTCCCTTCAAGAAATCCTTGACAAATAATAAAAAAGTCATCACTTTTAACAAAAGTAATGACTTTTAGTAAAAGGACATCATGATGTATACTTCAACAATTACACAAAAAGGTCAGGTCACAATCCCTAAAAAACTCCGTGATTCACTTCATCTTCAGACCAATGATAAAATCATCTTTGTAAAACGCAATGAAACCCTCATCTTAAAACCAGTCAAGGTTTTACGTGAGCTACGCGGCTCCGTACAAATTGAGACCTCTGACGAATCAGGAGACATTAGAGAAATAGTCAAACAGTGCGTCACCAGGAAAATTGCCGATGAATAAATTCTTTGTGGGCACGAACCTCTTTCTCAGATACCTCACCAACTTGATCTGCAACTATTTTGCCCTTTTTCCTTTCAACTTTTGCCTTGAAATTGTATATTGATTCTATGACCGACCATGACGACATACAACTTGGCTTCCTTGCCACCCAGGCAGAAAACGCAGTTGTGCATTATTTTGACCGAAACGGAGCTCTGCACTCACACAGACTTATCCGACGAATTAAAAAAGGAAAAAAGAAAGGCCAAGTTGTAGTAGAAGATAATAATGGCCGCCACGTAGTCCCTTTCAAGGTACGGAACATTGAATTCCTGGATGGCAAGATGTGATCTGGCTATCTCCTTTTCTCTTACCCGGCTATCTCATAGTTCTGGGTTCATATGCCTGGATGACACACCGGGCCTGGCAAGAGAGTCCTGTCCATGCCATACTCTTTTCACTGATTCCACCATACTCAATATATTACAGTATCACACGCTGGGAGAGACTGAAAGCACCAAGCATTGCTCTATTACTGGGATGGATCACAGTACTCTTTTCATTTAAGATTATTATTAATATATAGCTTGTGAAATTCCAAAAAACAATATACAAATTACAAACAGGACTGATCCTGTCTGAGTAACCATATTTGCGATTTGTTATTTGGAATTTGTCTTTTGCAATTTGCTATTTGTTGTTTGTTATTTGGAATTTGTTATTTCATAAACAGGGGAGCACCTATGAAAAAAATTATTATACTCGGTGGCGGCATGGTTGGCGGTGCCATGGCCAGAGATTTAATGAACGATTTTGATGTTGTGGTGGCAGATCTGGATGCCACCCGACTGGCTGAGCTGAAAGACACATTAAACATTGATGTTCTGGAAGCCGACCTTTCCAAATCAGATGTAGTGCGCCAGGCCATAGCTCCTGCAGATCTGGTGATTGGAGCCGTGCCCGGATTCATGGGATTTGAGACCATGCGTACAGTTATTGATGCAGGTAAAAATATTGTAGATATATCCTTCTATCCCGAAGATCCCTTTGAACTGGATGCTCTGGCCAAAGAACGCGGCGTTATAGCAATCATGGATTGCGGAGTTGCGCCGGGCATATCCAATCTCTCATTGGGTTATTACAACACACAATTCAAAGTGGATGGCTTTCGCTGTCTGGTGGGCGGCCTGCCGCGCGTGCGCCGCTGGCCCTATGAATATAAGGCTCCCTTTAGCCCTATCGATGTAATAGAAGAATACCTCCGTCCTGCCCGCTATGTGCGCGATGGAGAAGAAGTGGTCATGCCAGCATTATCCGAACCGGAACTAATAGACTTTGAAGACATTGGTACTTTGGAAGCCTTTAATACAGACGGCCTTCGCAGCCTTATCGAGACAATTCCAATTCCTGATATGATTGAAAAAACAATGCGTTATCCCGGGCATATAGAAAAAATGCGCATGCTGCGTGAGTCCGGTTTTTTCTCAGAGGAATTAATGGATGTCAAGGGTACTCAAATCCGTCCCATTGATGTGACAACGGCATTACTCTTCCCCATTTGGAAACTGACACCACAGGATGAAGAATTCACAATCATGCGCATCGAAGTGAAGGGCGTAAAAGACGACCAGCCCATAAAAGTACAAATTGATATGCTGGACAGAACTGACCCGGAGACCGGTCTCTCTTCAATGGCACGCACAACAGGCTTTCCTTGTACAGGAACTGCAAGACTGGTATTGGATGGCAGTTACAGCCACATAGGCATAAGCCCACCGGAATATGTTGGTGCCGCAGACGGTTGTTTTGACAAACTCATAGCCTATCAGCGTGAACGCAATGTGGATTATCAAATAAAAATTCTATTTGATTCCCCGACGAAAATTGATTATATAAAATAAGCTTTATACGTTTCGTAAAGGCATCCTTAAGAGGAATCTACCGACAAGGGGAGGGATACAATATGATTCTGCATCATCAATTTATCAAAATGGCTAAAAAGTTTTCTAAAAAAATGGCAATTATTGATTGCACCACAGAAAAGCGAGTCCCCTATTCAAAGGCCCTTATTGCCTCTCTGATACTAGCTAAAAAATTTAAAAAATATAATGATAAATATATTGGTGTGATGATCCCGACTTCCGCCGGTTCTTTCCTCACGACTATCGGCCTGCTAATGGCAGGAAAAGTACCTGTGATGATTAATTACTCAACCGGTGCTGCAATCAACTGCCGATATGCACAGAAAAAATGTGGGTTTAAGACAATCATCGTATCAAAGGCTCTAATTGAAAAAATCCAATGCCGTCCTGTTAAAGGATTTATATATATTGAAGATATTATGGAAACAATCGGCCTTGCTGATAAACTGGGTGCGGCATTAAAATCAAAAATGTCCTGTTCATCAATTATTAACACTCTGCCAAAAGCCACTGCTGATGACAACATTGTAATCCTCTTTACATCCGGCAGTGAAAAAGAACCAAAGGCCGTACAATTAACACATAAAAATCTGGGATCAAATATTGAAGGAATCATGGAAGCCATTCCACTAACCAGTGATGACTCTATCATGTCCATTCTTCCACTATTCCATGTCTTTGGTTTCAACACAAATTTCTGGCTGCCAATGTCTCAGGGCATGACGGCTGTTACCTATGCCAATCCCCTGGACTATAAGAGAATACCAAAAATTATTCGTGAAGAACGTCCCACAATGATAACGGGAACACCCATATTCTTTAACGGCTTTCTACGTGAAGCCTCACCCGGTGATTTTAACAGCATTGTCTATATGGTGCCCGGAGCCGACAAAACACCCGCAGCACTGCGAAAGGGTTATAAAGAACAGCATAACATAGAATTATTGGAAGGTTACGGTGCAACTGAGACCAGTCCGGTAGTATCTGTAAATAGACTCAATGCCAACCGCCCCGGTTCTATTGGCAAAGTACTTTTCAATGTTAAAGTACGTATTACAGATGTAAATACAGGGAAATCACTATCAACGGGTAAAGAGGGCAAAATCCTGGTTAAAGGTGATCTGATCATGAAAGGTTATTTTGATGATCTGGAAGAGACCAGCTTGCGTATTACCGATGGTTGGTATGACACAGGAGACATGGGTGTGCTGGATGACGAAGGTTTTCTATGGCATAAAGGCCGCTTGAAACGATTTGTCAAAATTGGCGGGGAGATGGTATCCCTGGTAAAAACAGAGAGCGTACTCGAAGAATTACTACCGGCAAATATCGACTGCTGCATAGTTGAAGTACCGGATCCTCGAAAAGGCGCAAGACTGATTGCTGCTGTGACTGGTGAAGTTGACAAAAAATCTTTAGTTAAAAAAATGAGCGAGCAACTACCATCAATTGCAATACCAAATAAATTCATCATATTTGAAGAACTACCAAAGATGGGATCGGGCAAGATGGCTTTCAGGCAGATTACCGATATGGTGCGTAAACAAATATCTGATTCCTGACATATCAAATACAATAGCCATTTGTTATTTGGGATTTGGGATTTGGGATTTAGTAACTGGGATTTGCTATTTGTGATTTTAAAAAGGCCATACTCTTTAGTATGGCCTTTTTTCATATTTTCATTGATTTTCGACTATGTTTTCCCCATATTTCAATTCACTTAAATACGTACTATAAGTACATTGAATTATGAAACACCCCCTCTGCCCCTTGAAGGAATTCTATGAAACCTGTGTCCAAAATCACCCTTTTATTTATTGTAATACTATTCAACATATCTTTTGCACAGTCTGATAACGGCAGGCTCAAAGGAATTATTGTTGATAGTGATGGAAAACCCGTTGCCGGTCTGCATATTCTATTGGAAAATACTCATTATGGTTCGATCACCGATGCCAGGGGGCACTTTCTGCTCCCTCATATTCCCGCCGGTATTTATACTGTTATATTACATCACATAGCCTTTAAAGCGCAGCGTCTTCAGCGTATTATTATCATTGCCGGGCAGATAGAAAATCTGGGTAAAATTGCCATGACACAGCACATTTTAAAGGCACCTGACATAATGATCACAGCTGCTCGAAGAGACAAAACATCCCTGGAGATCCCTGCTCCAATCAATCTGCTGCCAGCGTTCACTATCCGTGAAAGGCAGGCTAAGGCACTGCCCGAAGCTCTGAGGGAAGAAACAGGCATTGCTGTTCAGAAGACAAGCCATGGCGGCGGCTCTGCAATAATACGAGGTTTATCTTCCAATCAAATATTACTGTTAATCGATGGTATACGCCTTAACAATTCAACTTATCGCAGGGGCAATCACCCCTATCTTGGCAGTGTAGACTATCAAATGGTGCAACACCTTGAGGTTGTACGCGGTCCCATGTCCGTCTTATACGGCTCAGATGCACTGGGTGGCACCATCAATGCAATATCCGATTTAGATAATTACTCTACTGATAATTCATTCCAATACAAACTCTATAGCCGCATAGCCACTGTAGATAAGGAACGTTCAGGCCGCGCAGAATTCAGATGGACATCAGCAAAAGTAGCTGTTGAGGGTGGACTGAGTCTTAAAAAATTCGGACATCTTAAAAGAGGTTCAAAAGGTGGTAATGCTTTTTTAAACAAATCTCCAGATGTCATTCAAAATCCTACAGCTTTCAAGGCCGGTGATGCCAACATAAAAATTTTATTTCGCCCAAATCAAAAACGCAGCATCATTGCTGCATACCAGATCTCCCGCCGTCCGGAAGTACCGCGATACGATAAATACGAAAATTCCAATTATTTCAAATGGCTGTATCGTAATCAGGACAGAAACCTGGCCTATATAAAATATAAGGAAAATTTTGATAAAGAGTGGATGTCTAATCTTCAGACTACAATCTCTTTTCAACGTCAGTCAGAAGGAAGATTAACACAAAAAACAGCTCAATCAATAATTTCCAATGAATATGATAATGTTGATACCTGGGGGTTCACATTGCAGGCCCAGGCCTTCAAAGGACGTCATCAACTTATATACGGCATTGAACATTATAGAGATCTAATACATAGCACTGCGGAGCAAGGCCATGATAAAGCCTTCACACCGGCTTTGCGAGGCCGCTACCCTAATCTTGCACGTTACAATAGCGTTGGCGCATATATTCAAGATGAATTGAGCCTGACATCAAGATTTACTGCTGTTGGAGGAATACGCTACAGTCATTTCAACACTAATTTCAACTTGCCGCTCGATGAAACAGGCTCATTATGGGAAGAAATCGATCAATCTTTTCAAGCTTTGACAGGCAGCCTTGCATTTAGCTTTCGATTAGCCGGGAATACATTCATCCATGCCAACATGGGACAGGCCTTCCGCGCTCCCAATCTCAGTGACCTCTCCAAACTGGGAGAATCAAAAGGCAATATCTGGGAAGTGCCAAATTCCAAGTTGAAGCCAGAGACAATGAACTCCTTTGATCTAGGTTTAAAATGGCGAAAAGAGAAATTAAAAGGATCTGTATCTGCATATTATTCCCGGATCCACCATATCCTGGAAAATGCAAATGCAAGTTACCTGGGAGATTCGACATTCAACCACAATGGTATTGACTATCAGATCAAATCAAAACAAAACACGGGCAATGCCTCTATCTACGGTATAGAAGCAGAACTTGAACTCATTTTGAGCCAAAGGCTTCGGATGTACGGCAATGCATCAACCACCCGCGGCCAGAATTTGACAACGAATCAACCATTGAGCAAGATCCCGCCAGTCCTTGGTATGGCGGCTCTACGCTGGCAAAATAATCGCCACATGATTGAAACCTACATACGATTCGCCGGCAAACAGAACAGGCTCTCAGAAGACGACCTTGACGATGATCGAATCTGTCCCTATGGCACACCAGGCTGGTATACGCTGAATTTGCGCACCCGGATACAATTGCCACATTCAGTACAAATTTTAGCCGCCATTGAAAATATACTTGATCTGAACTATCGTGAACATGCCTCGGGCATCAATGCGCCGGGCCGAAACTTAATTTTATCTATTGAATATAGCCAATGACAATAGCCCCTTAACCCTATCATGATCTATGAAAGGAACTCTTTATGAAGCTGCATAACCTGATTCAAAGCATCATCTTCACATGCTGCGTCACAACCATGGCATTTGGCCAAACCCCTTCAGTACCATTCTATGCTAATGGAAGCTACAATGAAAAAATTCAATCACCAGATGATTTCCTGGGATTTGCTATAGGAAGCCGTCCGGCCCGTGCTTATGAGATTGAACGTTACTTCCGCTATCTGACTGCTCAATCTCCCAGAGTGGCATTAACTGAATTAGGAAAAAGCTATGAAGGACGCCCTCTACTTATCCTGATGATTTCCAAAAAAGATAACATTGCTAATCTGGAATCTATCCGCATAGACATAAAGAATTTTTCAGATCCCCGTAAGACAGATAAAACAGCTGCCACAGAACTTATCGACAGACTTCCCGCTGTAGCCTGGATGATGTACAATGTTCACGGCAATGAGCTTTCAGGTTCTGATGCGGCTATACAGCTTGCATATCAACTCGCTGCAGGTACTGATGAAGCTACTCTTAAAATTATAAATAATTTAATTATTGGCATTGATCCTTCACAGAATCCAGATGGACGGGAGCGCACATTGGCACAGGTCACTCAATGGACAGGGGAACATGCCACATTTGATCTACAATCCATTGAGCTGCGCGGTACATGGCCTGGTGGCAGAGCAAATCACTATCTAATAGATTTAAACCGCGACTGGTTTATCGGATCACAGAAAGAGACACAGTGCAAAGTTCATGAGCTGTCTCGCTGGAACCCTCAACTTGTGGTAGATGCACATGAAATGGGTTCATTCTCCACATACTTTTTCAATCCGCCCAGAGAACCAATCAGTTATCATGTAGCTTCACAAATAAAAAAATGGTGGAAGATATTTTCTATCGATCATGCCAATGCCTTTGATCAATACGGTTGGAGCTATTATACTACCGACTCCTTTGATGAGTGGTATCCCGGCTATGGATCTTCCTGGTCATTTGGCTGTAGTGCTGTCGGTATATTATATGAACAGGCGCGAACTTTGGGCCTATCAATTAAATTGCCCCAGGGAAAGGTTCTAACATATAGAGAAACAGTACACCATCAATTTATAAGCTCTATTGCAAATCTGGGAACTGCAGCCGAAAAGCGTAAAACACTTTTAAGTGATTTTTACGATATGCGTGTTCAAGCTGTTTCAAAAAATCAACACACGCCAACTGCATTCGTTTTACTGGAAGGGCATAATCCCACTCGTACAGCATCTCTGGCAGCTAACCTGGTCAATCAAGGCATAGAAGTACAGAGACTTACTGCAAAAGCGAGCTTCAAAAATGTCAAAACCTACTGGAACGACGCTGCTAAAACAATTACGGCACCAGCCGGCTCATATCTTATAAATATGAAACAGCCACTCTCTACTCTGGCCATATCTATATTGGAATTTGATGTCCGTCTCAATAATAGATTGCTGAAGCAAGAACGCAAATCACTGGAAGAAGGAAAAGGCACACGCATGTATGAAGTCGGTGCCTGGTCTATGCCCATTGCCTATGGCGTTGACGCATTGGCAACATACAAGTTACCACCAATAAAGACCAAGCCATTCAAGAAAATACAACCTGCTTCCGGCAGTATTAAGAAAGGCCGGGCCAGTTATGGTTTTATTCTTGAATATATGGATGATACTCATGTAGATGCGCTACTCATGGCATTGAATCAGGAACTTGAAATCAGGTCGGCCACCAAACCATTTACACTTGATAAACTCAATTACAAAAGAGGCACATTGCTCTTCAGGCGACATGAGAACAATGCTGATTTGGATATAAAAATTAAAGCAATTGCCACTGCAACAGGAGTAATTTTCACACCCATATCCACAGCCCTCACAGAAAAAGGTGCCAACCTTGGCAATGCCAGCTTCCGCCTCTTAGAGCGGCCAAAGCTGGCAATTGTTACTGGCCAGGGAATATCTTCTACACAATTTGGCGCAATATGGCATTTTCTTGATGAACAACTCGGCATGCGTACAACATTACTGGATATTGGCAACCTCGGGCGGAGCGACTTAAGAAAATATAATACTCTTATCATTCCTCCCTCACGAGTTTTAAAAAGATCTTTAGGAAAACAAGGTGCAGCAAAATTGCGGGATTGGATAAATGACGGTGGTACTCTTATTGGTATAGCCGATGCTGCAGCCGCACTAACAGATAGCACACTAAAAATAAGTAAGGTTCGTCTGCGCCGCCATGTGTTGAAACACTTATCATCCTATGAAGCGGAAATTGCATGGGAGGCTAAAGCCGGTAAACTGACACCGGACAGCTTAACAGTATGGAGCAATCTAGTCTACACTCAACCAAAAGCAAAGAAAAAAACAAAGCCTGACTTTAATAGCCTGTCCGCACAGGACAAGCTCAGTCGTATCTACATGCCCAGAGGCGCTTTCATGCGTATTAACATGCACCCCGAACATTGGCTGGGATTCGGTATGGACAAGAAGATGCCTGCACTTTGCTACTCAGACAAGGTTTTTCTCTCCAAAAGACCAATACAAACGGCAGCACGATTTGCAGATGAACAACATTTGCGTATTTCCGGCCTTGTATGGCCAGAAGCTCGCGCCAGGTGGGCACAGTCTGCTTATGCCACTCGTGAAGCTCTTGGCAATGGTCAGATTATTCTATTTTCAAATGACCCGGTCTTCAGGGCCTATACCTATGCTACAGCCCGAATGCTTGTCAATGCAATACTGCTGGGCCCGGGACTCGGTACCAATGTTCCGGTAGCATGGTAATTCCAATCAAGATAGTCATATAATACTACTTTCATAGGCATGGATGATAAAATACAGATGGAAAATTATAATAAAAAATTTCAATATATTGAAGCATTTCTTTTGCTGATCCTGGCAACAGGTCTTGTGCTTCCTGCGCTGACGAATCATCATCTGACATTTCTAAATTACATCCATGCCTCTGATATGTGGCACCGGCATAGTGCAGTTTTACAGGCACTCATGGGCATTTATGGCAGCGTGGCTGCTATTGCCGGCATTGTCAGCTTCATTTCAATCCAACGACATGGCAAGATGTTATGCTGCCAATCCTTTAGCTGGACTCAGTCGATAATCACAGAAGCGCGTAAAACATGGCAATGGATTTATTCAACTACCGAATTAAAACAAAATTTCACATGGTTGGGATTATTAATTTTTTCGGGAATTGTTGTTCGTATATTCTTCATCCAACAACCTATGCGATACGATGAATCCTATACTTTCAATGCTTTCATAAATGGAAGTATTTCGACACTCTTTTACTATCCTGTCCCCAACAATCAAGTACTTCACACTCTACTGGCACGACTATGTATTGAATTGTTAGGCAATGAGCCATGGATTATTCGATTACCAGCAATGCTATTTGGGATTTTGAATATACCTGCCACATTCTGCATGGTCAGGATAATTACACGGGAAAATAAATTTGGTTATGTGGCTGCTGCCTTGATGGCGGTATTCCCCTACATTGTACTTTATGATACAATGGCCAGAGGTTACTCGATATTTATTTTCCTCACTCTTATTCTGGCAATTTTATGCCTGAAATTAGTACAAAGATCATCTATTCCACTATTTTTTCTTATATCATTAGTCACCGCTCTTGGATTGTGGAATATACCCATCTTTCTGTTCCCGGCTTCAAGTATTCTGGGCTGGACCTTTATACTGCTATTACATAAAAAACATTCCCCGCGAGCCATCTTTACACACATGGCTATACAAATAGCCGTGATGACTGCAGGGTTGACAGCCCTATTCTACACACCAGTAATATTAATAAATAATGGAACCCACACACTAACAGGAAATGAATTTGTTAAAAGCTTAACCTTAATTGGTTTTTTTTCCAGACTACCTGAGCATATCATGTGGACTGCCACCCGCTTCCTCAGAGATATCCCGGTAGTTATTATTCCAGTAGTTAGTTGTTTTATCTTCCTGGGATTCTATATAATGAAGTGCCGAAAACATGTGGAAGCATTATTATTGTTGCCCTCTGCAATAATTGGAATCATAGTAATATTACTTGCCAAACGTGTCATCCCCTTTCACCGGACATGGATCTATCTATTACCTATAATTTTTCTTTATTTTGATGCCGGATTGCTGAATTACCTGCCCAAGGGTGGGGGGAAAATCAAACAATACTTAATATTGGCCATCACTGTAGTTCTTGGATTTATATTGATAAAACGTGATTTGATATCATCTTATCCGGATACTGGAATCTATCCGGCAGGCAGAACTTTCGCAGAAACCATGGCTGGTCAATTAAATACCGGAGACAAAGTATTAGTAAGAAATCCAGCCGGAGCGCCTCTGTTTTATTATCTTACACTCTGCGGGATTCCCCTGACCATTGAAAGCACAGAAGGAGCAGCAGTATATTTTATTGTTGGGAAGCATGATAATCATTCGACAGAAGAGCGTGTTTCCATATCAAAAATCTATTACGTGGTCAAACCCAGTCGATACACATTAGAAGATTTGACCGATATAAACGCGCGTAAATTACAGACAATAGATGATGCCGAACTCTATATTCATGAATTTCATTGAAACATACGCGCAGCCCGTTTCACACAAACCGAACAGTTAAACCAGCATTTTGAGCTGCTTCAATCTGTCGATAATCTGAAGATACAAATAGCTCTGCATGCCATTCGATTGCACACGCGATATGGAGAGAATCCATAGCTCTTAAATTATTTGACTCCAATAGTGTGATAGATGTATTTACGACAGAAGGTGTTATATTTAATATTATTGCGTCTTCAATTTCTTCTATCAATCTGGTCTTCACAGTATAATAGTCATCCGGGGTTAAAGATTTTTCTCTTATTTTTCGGTTAAACGCTGAGATCAATTCCGGAACACAAATAATACTTAGGCCTAATGATGATGTTTCGATACAAATATCTTCAACAATTTGACTGCCCTCTTCAAGAACATAACGTTTGGCAAATGCTGATGAATCAAAGAATGTATTCATTTAAGAGACTTCCCGATCATCAATAATTATATTAGAAAGGCTTTTACCCTTTAAAGTCAATTTCAGGGCAGATCTTTTCCAGGAGGGTGTTCTAAAATCATTCATTGAAGGTGGCGATATCTTGGCAATTGTTTTACCATGTCTTATAATCATCAGTGTCTCACCATGCTCAACTTCATTAAATAGCCCTGAGGCATTTTTACGAAACTCTGTGAATGTAATTGTTTTCATAACTATACTCCTTAAAACAATGCCGAGTGTACATCAATGTACATAAAAATGCGCATTCCGTCAAGTTGTATTCTCATACTGAGTAACATTATCAGCTACTGCTTCCCAAACTTCTTTTCGGTTTGGGAACCGAATTAGGGGCGAAACTCCGTTTCAGGGTGAGGTGAATGGGAGAGTGCTTTTATTGCTGGATTAATCTATTCTGCGCACATATGTGTCGTCTGAGGAATAGTTTTTGAAAAGCATTGATCCGCAGATGAGAGAACATATTGGGGTTGATTTATTAATCCAGAAAATATCCGAAAGAAGCAATGTTTTTTTCCATCGGAGACTCATCAAGCATCAGCGGGAACTGTCGATCAACGACACAGCGTAACGGGATTGCTGCAGCACAGAACGCCTCTAAAATGATACATTCAAACTTAACGCCGTCTCTGCGAGGCAGCCTTCTTTTCCAGGCGACTGCGGCAGTCTCATCAAGGCTCCACCGGCATTCATCAATATCTTTAGGAGCGGGTTGGGCGGCTCCGTGGTCTTCGTGATCTGTGCGAGTGCTCATTTTAGTAGGCAATGCTCCTGCTCTTCTTTCAATTTCTTTTAAAAATCAGATTTCTTTTTAAATACAAAATATTTTCTTAATAAAAAATTAAAAATAAAGGCTGATATAATAGCCGCAATTTTTGACAACATTTTTTCACAATTAACTGAATGAATTAAAATATGAAGGACAGAAATATGAACAACAAGTGCGATTGATGATACAAGATAAATAATTACTATTTCTTTACTTTTAGCAAACCTGGAACCGGAATTAAATACTATTTTTATACTCAGCAAATAATTAACAAGAGTAGCTATTAAAAAACCTACAATAGATATAATAATATAATTAAAACCAAGCTGTTTGGCGAAAATAAAAAAAATGACCAAGTCTGTTAAAGCAGCAATGCCGCCTACAAATAGATATGCTATTATGTCTGGTATTTTAATTTTGCAGTCCATATTTCAATATTACATAAAATGCACGAACTCCATCTTTCCAGCTAATTTTCTTGCCTTCTTCATATGTTCTACCATAATAAGAAATACCAACTTCATATATTCTTATATTTTTTTGACGGCTCAATCTGGCAGTTACTTCCGGCTCAAAACCAAATCTCTGCTCTTTCAATTTTAACGATTTCAGAATTGAAGCATCTATCAATTTATAACAAGTTTCCATATCTGTCAGGTTTAAATTTGTAAACATATTTGAAAAAAATGTTAACAGCCTATTACCTATACTATGCCAGAAAAACAGTATTCTATGCGGCCTGCCACCTATAAACCTTGAGCCATAAACCACATCTGCAAATCCATCGACTACCGGTCTCAATAAATCATTATATTCCATTGGATCGTATTCCAAATCAGCATCCTGTATTACAATATAATCTCCGGTTGCAGCAGCTATCCCCGTATGCAGAGCAGCACCTTTACCTTTATTTACTTCATGGACAAAATATTTTATATCCATTCCAATATTTTGTTTTCTGTACAAGGCCAATACATTTTCCGTGTCATCTGTTGAACAATCGTTAACTATGATTATTTCTTTCCGGATACCACTGATAAGTGAGACACCCATTATTTTATCAAGAATTAAATGGATTGTCGCACCTTCGTTGTAAACCGGGATTATTATGGACAGCTTATTAAACATTTCAACATCACCTTATTAGTATTTTATTAAAAATTCACTTTATAAGCCAAAGAACTCAATATCAATAAAAACTCAATATAATAACCAATTAGTTAAAAACAAAATCAAATTTCAATTAGCAGTAAAATCGAATCATATCTATGGACAACTTGCATTTTCTCATCACTCTGCCCCCCTAAGAGAATACAAGCATTTCTGAATATCCACAGACAGTTAATCATTTAAAATTGAATAATTAGTTCCAAGCTATATTGATTTACGTATACTTATTTGCTACTAACAAAAAATAATTGCTTTCAATGGCGGAATGATGTATTTTATGCAACGAGAAAGTTTATTTTTTTGTTCATGGAGGACATTCGATGTATTCACTTCCCGAGATTGATTTTAAGTATTTACGTGATCAAATTGTAGGTATTGACACTACTTTTAAAACTCCATATGGTGATCGACTTATGGTCTATTGCGACTATACAGCTTCAGGCCGTTGCCTTAAATTCATAGAAAAGTATATTGCTAATTTGCAACGCAATTATGCCAATACTCATACGGAAGATGATATAACCGGTCGGTCCATGACACAGATCCTGCATCAAGCTGAAGCACATATTAAAGATTCTGTTAATGCCGGGCCGGATGGACGTATCATTTCTGTGGGAACCGGTTCTACTGCTGCCATTGATAAATTTCAACAAATTATCGGAGTAGCACTTCCTCCGGCATCAGCCCTTACACTACACAATATAATGACTGATTTCATGGGTGATGAAAAAACCAATGCATACATGGAATTTCTTAAAAAACAACGTCCTGTCATATTCATCGGCGCATATGAGCACCATTCAAATGAGCTGACATGGCGTGAAAATTTATGCACAGTTGTACGCGTCAAACTTGCACAAGACGGAGCCATCGACCTGGAACATTTGGAGGCATTGCTACAGAAACCCGAACATCAAAATCGCCTTCGCATAGGCTCTTTCTCTGCAGCTTCCAATGTCTCCGGCCTCATATCTCCAGTACAGGAATTAACCTCATTACTTCATAGGTATGATGCTTTGGCATGTTTTGATTATGCTGCCAGCGCACCTTATGTTAACATTGACATGAATCCCAAAGCAGCCAAAGATGGCACAGACACCTCGATAGACGCCATTTTCATATCACCACATAAATTCTTAGGCGGCCCCGGATCTTCCGGTGTGCTGGTCTTTAACAAACGGATTTATAACACTCAGATTGCACCGAGTGTTTCAGGTGGCGGTACTGTAGATTATGTAAGCCCCGGCAGCCATGATTTCATTGCTGATATAGAAGAGCGAGAAAAAGCCGGAACACCCGGAGTCCTGCAAATCATGAAAGCTGCCCTGGCCATTGACGTCAAAGAAGCCATCGCTGTTGAGAATATAGAAAAACGTGAACTCGAACTCCTCTATCGTGCTTTTGCCAAGTGGATACCAAATCCCAATATAGATATCATGGGCAATCAGGACCCTGTTCGCCGTGTTGCAATTGTTTCCTTTAATATCAAAGATAATTGGGGGCGATTCCTGCATCCAAAATTTGTCACCGTACTTTTAAATGATCTATTTGGCATACAATCCAGAGCAGGTTGTTCATGCGCCGGCCCATACGGCCACTCCCTTCTTGGTATCGACGAAGAAACATCGCAAAAATATCGAAAAGCCATTAACCAGGGCAATTGCGGATTAAAACCCGGTTGGTGCCGCATTGGCTTCCACTATGTCATGGACAATATTGAAGCCGACTATATCATCAATGCAATAGACTTTGTAGCTCAAAAAGGTTATCTATTTCTCAAACATTATGATTTCAACATGAACACAGCAACCTGGAAGCATACAGAAGACCAGGGGATTGATGAAGAGTTCACTCTTAAAACAGCCATATCTTGCAGGCTTGAAGAATCAAATGCACTACCCTCAGCTATCCGCGAGCGCATTTATAATGATTATTTAAGAGAGGCCGGTGAACTTGCAGACAAGCTTGCCATTGAAGGCGTAAAAATACAACCATTACCCGAGGGAGAATTGGGCGAATTACAATTTTTCTCTATACCAAAGTAAGATAACTGCAATTATTATCAATTCTTTTTCCCACTCACAGTGAGCCCTGCGTGAGGAATAAATACCCAAATATTCACGCAGGATAAAAATGTTTTTAATTTAAGAACAAATAGTGTTGTACATTTGTTCTTTGAATAAGGAGCATACACATGAAACGTCTTATACAAATTTTCATTATATTTCTCACATTACTTCTCTTTAATACTATTGCTTTTGCTCAAGATCTTGAACAAAAAATAGACACATATATGGCTGGCATTTCTGAAGACCATATACCAGGTGCTGCTATTTTGATCTCTCAAAATGGAAAGATCTTGTTTGAAAAAGCCTATGGCAGTGCTAATATAAAAACAGATAAACTACTATCTCCTGAAATGACCTTCAGAATTGGTTCTGTCTCCAAACAATTTACTGCGGCAGCAATAATGAAACTTATAGAAACGGAAGAGCTTGCTGCGGATGATCAACTCTCACGCTTCTATCCCGATTTTGCCCGAGCAAATGAAGTTACAATATACCAACTCCTTACACATACTTCAGGCATACACTCTTATACGGATGACGCTGAATTCATAAATGTAGTCATCAATAAATGTAATGCAGACAGCCTTATTGATGCAAACGGCAAGAAGACATATAATTTTGATCCAGGAACCAGCTGGCACTACTGCAATACGGCATATTTCATACTTGGTAAAATAATTGAAAAAATTTCCGGAAAAAATTATGACGAATATCTTTCAGAAACATTTTTCCAACCTTTGGGCATGAAACATACCGGCATTCATGATAGATACAATCTTCCATCTAATGAGGCCATGGGCCATAGCTATATTAACGACACAAACGACCTGGCACTGGATTGGAATATGAGCTGGGCCGGCGGTGCCGGTGCAATATATTCCACAGTCGATGACCTGAATATCTGGGCTCAGGCTTTGATAGATGGCAAGATACTACATTCCGAAAGCCTTAAACTTGCATTCGCGCCCGCATGTTATACAAATGGAGACAAGGCCGAAACACCTCTGGGAGGAGATTATGGTTTCGGATTCATAATGTCAATGTATCGTGGACATCGCCGTATCTCCCATGGAGGAGGACTTCACGGTTTTCTCTCTGATTTGTCAATGTATCCCGATGACAATACTATCATTGTAGTTCTTGGCAACTGTAGCCCGCCACATCAAATCGTGCCCAGCATGCTGACTACTACTATTGCAAGTTTTTTATTCAAAAATAAAGCAGCCGCCTCAATTATGCTCGATGATGCTCTTCTCAATGCATTATCGGGTCAATATCAATATCCCAATAATGCAATTTTGACAATCAGCAAGAAAGAGACACAACTCTTTGCCCAATTAACAGGTCAGCCTGCTTTTGAAATATTTCCTACAACAAAGACTGAGTGGCACTGGGAAGTTGTTAATGCCACCATTACTTTTAAAATGGATCAAAACGGGAATATCGGCAGTGCTACACACTCTCAGAATGGCAGTGAATTTGAAGTAGCCCGTATCCAATAAAGGAACATAGCCATGAGCCATCATCATCACAACTATCATGACAGCACCCATCAAATAAAGGCTGCTTTTTTCCTTAACCTCTCTTTTACTCTGCTGGAAATTGTAGGTGGGATATTAACCAATAGTGTAGCCATTCTTTCTGATGCAATTCATGATCTGGGGGACAGCCTCTCCCTTGGAGTGGCATGGCTCTTGGAGCGAATAAGTAAAAAACGACATGATGCAATCTTTTCCTATGGCTACCGCCGCTTCAGTCTACTGGGAGCACTGATCAATGTACTTGTTCTGCTTGGAGGATCAGTTCTCATTTTAACTCGCGCCATTCCGCGCCTTTTAAATCCTGAAGCCACCTATGCACCGGGCATGATTGCCCTGGCAATTATGGGTATTCTGGCCAATGGTTTTGCAGCCTTCCGCCTCAAGGGAGGCCGATCCGCTAATGCCCGTGTTGTTATGCTTCATCTTATGGAAGACGTCATAGGCTGGGCAGCAGTACTGCTTGTTTCAATAATTCTATTATTCACTAAATGGTATATCCTTGACTCAATTCTCTCTATACTCATCACACTATGGGTGCTTGCAAATGTAGTACGGCATTTACGCCATACACTACGTCTCTTTTTGCAAGGTGTACCACCTGACATTTCTGTTGATCATATACGTAGAGAAATTGAGATCATAGAAGGCGTATGGGAAGTACACCATCTGCATGTATGGTCTCTGGATGGTGAGCACCATGTTCTAACAGCTCACATTGTAATAGATAAAATTTGTACAAGAGAAGAACTATTCAACATCAAGGGAAATATTAATCAGTTGGCTGAATCTATGCATTTTGCCCATACGACATTGGAATTTGAATTGTCTAATGAACATTGCCTTAATACAGCAGATTGTCTTTAGAAGACTTATTCAAAAAAGTTACAGGTAAACAAGGAGTTGAATTTAATTATGCCCCGGAACATTGAAATTAAGTTGAAACTTAAGCATGCTGCGCAAACACAGGCACTTATTGAGTCAATTGCAGACGGCCCCTCCACTGAGCTTATACAAAGAGATGTCTTCTTCAATGTCAGCTCCGGGAGACTTAAATTACGCATCTTCCCAAATCGATCGGCCGAACTCATTGCCTACCACCGGACTGATGGTATGACTCCCCGCCAATCAACATACTCCCGTGTCTTAATTGATGATGCCGAAGGCCTTATTCATTCATTAGACACGACGATCGGTATTCGCGGCGAAATCCTCAAGCGACGTCTTCTGTACCGTATTGATCGTACTCGCATACACTTTGATGAAGTTGAAGGGCTTGGTCAATTCCTGGAATTAGAAGTTGAGATGGATGAATCACTCGATGACAGGAAAGGTCGCAAAATTGCACAGAATATTCTCTCTAAACTTGACCTTGAAGATGCTGAAATTATTCAAGTAGCCTATATTGATCTGCTTGAAAATTAATTTGCTTGTTCTTCCAAATCTTTCTATCTTTACTGGATTTAAAATATATTTTACTTGAAAAGCATACATACAAACTAATGAGGTTCATAAATGCGTGAAACAGGACGCATCCTGAAAATAAATGATAACAGGGCAACAGTTGAGATGGATTTCAAGGGTGGATGTAAAAATTGCGGCGCATCCGGTATGTGTACTTCAAAAGGGCCCGGTAAAAGGGAGCTTAACCTTTCTGTTAATGATGCTACTCTTAAGGCCGGCGACTGGATAGAGATTGAAACCAGGCCCCGCAGCCTTTTGACAGCCGCTTTCCTGGTCTTTATACTACCACTTCTCCTTGCATTCATAGCATACTTTATTGCTCACACTCAAGGTGCAGGTGAAGGAACAGGCCTACTAATCTTCTTCCTGGCATTTGGCTTGGCAGAAGGTGTCATTGCCCTTCTGGACCGTTGGATAGGGCGTCATCGCTTCTTTGAACCGGAAATTATTAAACCGATTAGTTAAAAAAATACGCCCTCCGGTTAATAACATCTTTTTTTACAAATCTCTATATCTTTTTCTCTCTTGTTCGTTTTGTTCGTCTTGTTCGTTGCCAATCCCTATATCTTTTTCTCTCTATTTCTTCCTCAAACCCGAAGGTGGCGAAGGAGCTTCCATATCACCTGAAGTACGAATTGTGAAACGGAAATATACTTCATCATCATTCTCATTATCTGAAGACCAGATCCATGCTACACCCTGATCAATTGTTATATTTGCAACATTACCGTACCCTTTCCATGGCTCTGCACTTCCATGCATCCCCAACGCTGAAGCACGCTGCCAGCCCAAGTCATTAAATTCTACAGCCTCCCAACCTTCTTCAGCCGTTGTACTGACCTTCCATGTATCATCGGATACATAGAAATTATTATCATACTCAATTTCAACAACCAACCCGGCCAACCCTGAAAAGTCGATACCCTTAATAGCAATAACATTCTTACCGGAAATTGACGCTACAGTATATTCCTGACTGTCATTCCAGCTGCTTCCTGAACCCATTTCAACTCCATTAACAAATAATTGATATGAATCATCACATGCAGCACGAATTATAATATTCCCACCATTTCCAGTATAGGTTTTCGTAAGACTTGAGTTGACAGTATTGGGCGTATTAGCAAGATCTTTTACATTACGTGCTCTGATACTGTACTCCGTACCAATAACATGTGGTCTGGTTTCAAGAGTAACTGTTCGTCCATTTGCTTCCAGGCGGGCGGCTGTCACAGTGATATCCGGTTCAATTATATAATTATCAAGATTCACGGCATTGGCTTCATCAATAGACTCACTAAAAATCAACTCCAAACGTGTCAGATTGACGGATGTAACTGTTGTAATTGCAGGAGGCTCTGTGTCAGCCAAAGTACTTAAACTAACAGTGCTGCTTGCTGTACTTTTATTATTTGCATTATCAAAAGCATATACAACATAATTGTACTGTGTAGCCTCTTCAAGGTGCAAATCAAGAAATGAATTATTTTGGGAAGATCCAACTAAAACTCCACCTCTGTAAATTTCATAGTGGCTGGCAATATCTCCATCAGAAGCCTCAGCAGGCTGAGTCCAGGCAAGTGTAATTGATGATGAACTTGCATTGCTACCTTGTACATTTGCTACCGGATTAGGAGGTTCTTCATCGAGTACCTGATCGACAGCATAGGTTAATTTAAAGGCATCTGCAATAACATCACCTGTTGAGCTTGTGGCAGAAACTGTAATATTACCCGTTGTACCACGAACAAAATAGTAATTACCAAGGAAATTCCATTGTCCCTGTTTTTCAGTCTGATTAATATGCACTGGCATACTGCCGTTAGCATGATTAATTGTAATCAGAACATCATCACTTTCATTGCCAGTATGATAGCCATGCCATTCATAAACTTCATATATACCCGGCTGACCAATTCCAGGTGTGTATACTGCAGTTGCATCACTACCACCTGAAATTGTATGATACCCTGATAAACTTGTTACTTCCCAACCACGAACAACACGGAGATAATAGTTATTGCGCTCTTCCCACACTTCCTCCCAACCTCCGTTAAACACAGGAGCCTGTGATCCCGGCATTGTGCTTGCATCAACATTATCCAGTACAATATCAGTGACTGCCGTCATCGGCTCGTTAACCAGTATTATACCATCACCAACAGTATATCCGGAAAACTGTGTACCTTTTAAGTCAACACTTGTGAAATCTTCCCCGTTATTGAACTCATAATCCTGGCCGCCCGTGAACCTGTAATACGGACCATCATATTCTGAGAAAGATTGTAAATCAGAATCAGTAATATTTACAGGCCCACCTGATACATTACATATGGATACACCTTTATCAAAAAACCGTATCCAAACATCATTTCCTGCATCAAGCATGCCAGAGGTTGCATAACCTATATCCAGTTCATATTCATCATAAAACCTGACATAATAGAACCATGGCGTATATGCATCCTGATAGCAATGATAAACACCGCCAAGCATATCTTTTGTCAAAGTAAACCTTACAAAAGAATAGTAATCTTTTACAATATTTGTGCGCAAAGGATCAGAGTGTTTTGGATTGCATCCGTTAATAGCAATATGCGGCGTTCTTGCATTATCAATAAAACCCTGGTACATACCACGATTCCAGTCCCAGGCATTCTCATAACCCCAATATTCACAAACCACTCCATTAACCTGTGTGATATCAGGATGTCCCTGAAACCATACTCCTGAATTTACAAGAAATAGTATATCATCACCAATTAATTCACGAACCTTACGCACTAAATTCCGAATACCGTCATTCCACTTGCCTACAACCCAGCTTAAACCATGTTCATCCAGATCTCGTACACCATTTTGATCGAGATCAATATCATCTGGACAGTGATATTTAACATGTAAACCGGAATATAGTCCGTCAGTTGATAGACCATCAAAAACTGTAAAATCAATACGTTGTGCAATGTATTCTGCAAACCACTCCCAGCACTGCTTCCCGTTTACTACAGGGCATGCAGTGGAAAAATTCGGAGAAATCTGTGAGGACCGTGGATTTAAGCCAATATACCAGCTATATGTAGATCCATCCACCATAGTTAAACGAAATTCAGGAGGAATACCATCACCTATATGTGCCCCCGCATTCCAATCCACAGTCTGAAGTATTACGGTATTCGGATTCAGGGCTCTTACTTCATAAACAAAATCAAGATTTGCGTATATACCCAGAATAACCAAATCAAACCTGGCATACCAATCTGCCACACCACCTCCAAAACCTGTACATACAGACCGCGGAAAAGTATGTAAACCACGTTCCTGAGAAAGAGCTGGTATTGCATTTACAGAATACAATACCAGAAGAAAAATGATAAACCTTCGATAGAATTTATAATACAGCATTACAGTCCTCCATTAGACAATTTACTGGGATGCTACAATGCAAATTCCAGACCAACATGAAAATACATTTAAAATTGAAAACTAACTGAATAATTACCCCTTTCCAAAGGTGTAATATCAACAGTGAAACGGTCAAATTCCACATTATTTCTAAAAATCCATACAATTGGAAAGCATTTGTTCATTTTATTCGACGTAGCAATATGGAGGAAGTGGTCAAATATCAAACAACAGTGGGAAACTACACAAATAAGATTAAATAAAATTTAAGTCGCAGGCTATTAAAAAAAGGGAAAATTTTGCCGGACATGTTTGTTTTTGCCGTATTCACCGGTATCAATAAAAAAAATATTGTTATGCCTCTGTGCTTCGATCAAAGCCCTGTTCTTGCTTTTCTTTGACAGTCCTTTTTCGCTTTCTACTTTCTACTTTCTACTTTCTACTTTTTACTTTTTGCTATTTGAATGTTTGCCCACTCAAATCGACACAGAACCAGATCTTACCATGGACATGACAAGCTCTTTATCTTCATCTGAAAAGAGACCGAAACGCCTGACTGCAAACATGTATGCTATATAACCAATAGGTGCCAAGTAGATTAACTTTAAATATATACATAACCAGATAAGGCCACCAAATATAATCAGGCTCAAAACAATACGCCCCAATAATCTAAAAACAAAAAGATCTGTAAAAAATTCTTTTCGCTGTTTCAAAAAATAAATCTGCAACATTAAGTATATATTTATTGACAGGAACGTCGCTATCGCCGCACCATTATAACTATATTTGGGTATCAGTAAAAAATTCAGGATGATATTACAGACCATTCCTATACCATTAATACGCATATCGATAATTTGGTTTCCGCTGGCAATAAAGACATGGGCAATTATCTCTGTAATCCCATATGGAATAATTACCAAAGAAAGAATATACAATACATTAACAGAATCGACCAATTGGGAGTTAAATAAATCCAAAATTAAAAATCGTGATAAGAGCAATAGAAGACCAACACCTGGAAATGCAATCAATAAAAAGTATTTTGCAATTTTCCGTGTCACATACTCAAATTGATGAATACCTGTCTTAAATTTCTGTGAGATGACTGGAAATAACGAAACCACAAAATTAGAGATAACAATGACAATTATGCTGAAAAACCGATATGCCCCATCGTAAATACCCACTGCCTCATTACCCTTCAATCTGGCAAGCATGAGTATATCAGTCTTCCAATACAAGGTTACAAATACAAGGATCAGTGCAAAAACACGAGCAGTCTTGATTAGATCAAATAGAAACACCTTATCAAATTCAAACTTAAAATGCCCCCATGTCTTCAGGAGGATAAATCCATAGCATAATAAAATAAAAAATTTGTAACACAGATATACAAAAAAAAGTGTTATTAAGGAGTATCCTGAAAATATCAAAAAGAGGCTGATAATAACTCGTACAATATTGCTTATCACCTGGACAATGCTTATCATCTGTATTTTTTCATATCCGATTAATACACCTTCAGAACAGTCTATAATGCTGGTTGCAAACAATGTGGCCGAAAGTATCCATATACCACGTATAATATTTTCTTCATATCCGGCACCAATAGCCGACAAATTCATGAGTACAATACAAATAAGTGAAATTGGTACGGCAATTATTATTGCGTGATAGAAATAGCGTTGTCCCTGCGTAGTATCTTGCGCAACTTCTCTTACTAATAATGTCCTGAGCCCGAAGGATGATATTACTTCAAAAATCAGCAAAAACCCCAGTACTGTAGTATAGATTCCCTGGCCACCTATGCCCAATTCATTACTTATGGTTCTGATTAGGAAAAAGGAGAAAAATGGGTGTAATAATTTTGCGCCACTCAAGGCAATTATATTTTTTACGCGTGAATTAATCTTAAATTTCAAATTCTATTTCCCGGAAAGTAAATGATTGGGGAGTTATCAAAGTTCCCATTTCTTACAATTATAAAGTTTCTCAAAACTATCTATTTGGTGACGCAATGAAAATAATGTTTCTACACGGCGGCGGCCTTCTACTCCCATCTGAGAACTTTTCTGGCTGTCATCCAAAAGGATCTGTAATGATTCTGCAAGCGATGCAGGGTCTTGGGGGACGAATAACACACCGCTCTCTCCATCTGCTACTAATTCGGGAATACCGCCCGTATTAGATGCAACTACAGGTACGCCGCAAGCCATGGCCTCCAGAATAACATTGGGCAGGCCTTCAGAAATTGAAGGAAGAACAAATATATCAAACATCTTCAAAACTTCAGGTATGTCATCTCTTGAGTCATGGAATTTAACAACAGATTCCAGTTCATAAGATGCAACAAGACTCTTACATCTCTCTAAAGTCCCGCCTTCTTCACCGATAAGAAGACATTTCAAACGGGGATATTTCTGTTTGATAAGATTTAATGCCTCAATTAAATAGACATGCCCTTTAACTTCATAAAATCTTGCAACAACGCCAATAACAGCAGAAGCATTCTCCACTCCAAATTCTATCTTTTTAAGTCTTTTTTCATCCGGAGCCGGATTATGCCATATATCCAAATCTATACCATAGTGAATAACCTGCAACTTGTTTTCAGCCTTGGGATGCCAATAAATGATTGATTTTTTTGACTCCCTTGATACAGTAATAATACGATTCATAAATTTTATAGCAAAACGATACATTCTTCGTCTTAATGGAATAAGATATTCGGGATTATGATGTGACGCGGTCTCCCAGGCTAGCCTGAGGGGGATTCGAGCCGCAAAACCTGTGATACTACCTACAATATCGGGCAAAAAAAGCATGGTCTGTAATACATCATAACGCTCTTTACGCATATGCTTGTAAAGCCTCAACAGCAATGATAAATCAAAACGCTTCGCAGGATCCCGGGGGATAATTATAGTCCGGTGAGCCAGATTAAAATACTCATCTCTCAGTAGGCCCTGATCTACAAAGCAGGCAACAGTAATGTTATATTTATCCGTATCTAAATGTCTCAACAGTTCAAGCAATTTACTCTCAGCACCGCCTCGCCCAAAGCCATCGGTTAAAAACAACATCTTTTTCATTAAATACGTCCTCGTAGCTCAATTGATCTTAATTGGAATATGAGTCCAATACATCTTTAAAAACATCTGACATGGTCTTTGAAAGGCGTTCCCAACTGTATTTATCTATGATGGTCTCCCGCGCATTTGCGCCAATTCGCCTGCGCATCTCATCATCATCTATTAATATTTTTAAATTTTCCATAAGTTCAGCTGTATCCTGCCCCCGGAGCAGCATTCCATTCCTGCCATGTTCAATTATCTCATTTAACTGCCCTACATCCGTAGTAATCACCGGTTTAGCCGCACACATATACTCGAACACTTTCATTGAAGATGCCCACCAAAAATCAAGCTTAGGATATGGTGCCAAAACTATATCCATACAAGAGAGATAATCATTCAACTGTTCATGGGGCACCATACCAGGCAGCTTTACTCCCTCCCGGATATCTGCATCACACATCCCTTGATTCCTGAAAACATCCTCTGAAATTCCTCCTACAAACATGAAACAAATATCTTTATTTGAGAGAAGAGAAAGCCTTGCAACTTCAACCAATTTCTCAAAGCCTGACCATGTAATAGATGAACCTATCCAACCGACAACAAGTTTATTTTCAAGATTGTATCGACTGACAATTTGAGGATCACGGTCTCTGGGATAGAATAATTCAGGATTGGCACCATTGGAAATCACATGTATCTTGTCTCCATGGAGTGCATATGTATCGACTAAATGCTTTTTCAATACTGATGAAATTGCAAAAATGGCATTGGCTTTATTCAATGTTAGCTTTTCTAAAATTCGGGGCATACAAGGAAGATGTACATTCGATTTTCCATAAAAGTTCAAGTACTCATAGAGCATAGGCGCATCGGTCTCTACAACTAAAGGCTTTCTATAAAATTTTGCCAATAGCACTGAAGCGACACCACTCCAATTGTGTCTCTCAAAAATAACATCGGGTTGCTGTTCTTTGATTATGGCTCGCTGACGGATGATTAAACTTACATTCTGAAAAAGTCTGCGGGGCTCGTGTAGCCATCTTCTTATGTATTGTTTAAATGCCGACTGCTGAATACCTGTCACTCCACCTTGACTCTTATCACCTTCAAAAGGATTCCCTGCCATCCAGTTAACATATATAGTATGGCCATGAGCACGCAGCCCCTCAACAAAAGACATTGTTTTGCTTATAGCACCTATGCAATCGCCATTATTATCTTTAATTGTCGTAAAATAACTTATTTTCATTTATAATCCCGTGCATCAAGATATATTACAATTGTTTAACTTCTTCTGTCAGCTTATAACCCACTCTCTCCATACCTCTCTTGGACGGTATGTTAGTATCTAAACAGGCCATAAAAATTTCATGACTATTTTGTTTATTGAGCAGATAATCGTTGAGGGCACTAAGAGTCTGTACAAATAGACCCTTGCCGCGTTGTGCTTTTACTGTACGTGCATCAAAAATATAGGGTGTAATCTCATCAAGTTTCCATTCTCTGGTTATTTCAGGAAAGACAAGAATATCCGTATAAGTGACCCATATTGCACAGCCTATATCTCCATGGGATGAAGCCAGAAAACAAATATCACCACGCCTCAATCGAGCATACATCTCCTTAACATATGCGGCTTTATCAATAGGATCGGCCATTTCACATAATTCAAAGAGATCTGAAGCCGCGGCCAGCCTGTGTTCAAGCCCATGCTCTGTAGCTGCCGCCTCACAACTGGCTATATTGAAAAGCAGTATTGTACGCTTTTTAATTTTTTCATCAATAAATCTTTGAGCAAAATGCCCAAAGAGTCCTGCAAGACCATACTTACTTAGGCCAGAGCGAAAATTGGCTATCAATTGCTTAACCTGCTGGCGTTTCCTGGGATTAGTGATTAAATGTACCTTGGCCCAATTTATTAGTGAAAAGGTCAATCTGGCCTGAAGGCTACCCAAAAGTACAACATTTTGATTATGCCTTATTTCATTGGCTAATCTGAGCTTCCACTCATCTCCGCCTCTTGAAAAATCCATCAATTGAAAATCACGCTCAATCAGATCACGGCCTGTAAAGATCACATTAACCAGCCCTAAAGAGGCCTTCCACAAAGCCATATCAAAAGTCTGTTTATACATGAACAGGG
Organism: bacterium; assembly: GCA_023139105.1. Lineage (GTDB taxonomy): Bacteria > Zhuqueibacterota > QNDG01 > QNDG01 > JAGLOF01 > JAGLOF01. The sequence goes on along the minus strand of JAGLOF010000052.1, from coordinate 112,073 downwards.
CATGGTCAAGACAGAAATCAAGATTAATAGCAACCAATGTCCCATTTAAACGAAGAATAGTTAAATTAATATAATCCTCAGGAAATGCCCGGATAAAATTAATATAAAAATTTCGAACACCAATATCCATGAAGATAGTCTCACCTACATCGGCCCAACGAGCCGTATGCATTCCAAAAAGCTCAGGCAAGTAAGAGAGCACCTCGTCCTTACCTTTGATATGCTCAAACTCAATATCTCCCCTTTTTTTCAATTTTCTGAGCACATTCTTCTGGTTTTTAGATTTGACAAACTTTTTAACAAGAATGTCATCATCTATATTCCTGTCCATTCTGGGGCATGGCACCCCCTCTTCCAAAACAGGATGAAAACCGTATTGAGCTGCCATTTTTGCAAGCATTGCCGGGACAGCATCATCAGAACGAAATTCCTCTAAAGAAATTTTGTTATATCTCTGATTTTTCAACCACTCCAGACAAGTTGAAACACAGTTTGAAACCGAAAAATCTACTGCTATACTTGGCCCGGCATAATCGGCCCATGGTGCGGTTAAATGAGTTACAGTGTCTTTTTGCAGCTGCATGGGCCAGACAAACTGTAAACTATCACCATCCCAATATGTCAAAATAAAAAAAGATGTATCCGGATTTGCTTTGATAAAACTTAAATACCAATCAGGATGATTATATATTGAAGATAATTGAACTGCGTCCCAAAGTGCCAGCCACTGCACGTACATTAATTCCAGCGCATCAATATCTCTAATAACTCTTAACATTAAACTCTCCCTCGTAACCCGGTCAACGCCGTATGGATTCCGCCGAGTACTCCTAAAAATGCTTCAAAATTGTAATGTCCATATACGCCCAGCCGTTTCAATGCATAGCAATTATCACCTGCACCGGCAAACCCCTCAATAGTAGTGGAAGCTGAATCAAAACCAGCCTCTCTGACAAGACGCTGGCACTGATCATTAAAATCATCTGGCTTGCCATTCGGATAGCAAAAATGACCGCATCGTGCACCTGTCATCGTTTCAATTATCTTCTTTGAACCGATTAACTCTTTTCTAATATCCCGATCACTCAACCTGGCAATAATTTTATGCCCCATTGTATGCGCACCAATTTCAACCAGATCCGAATCACTCATTTCCTTGAGATCTTGCCAGCTGCATGCTCTGTAACGTTCCAGGGCTTCGGAATCAGGACTGGCCCGGAGCTCCAGTTCTATATCACTGATCATGCCTTCTACCTGATCTGCGTGGAGACCCTTCATACAAGCCAATATCTGCCAAAGCGTGTTACTGCGTTCACTGTGTGAGCGCAAAGAATAACATTTTTCCAGAAAAGTAATGCTCTGTTTTTCAGTGAACTGAAGAGCCAGTGCCAATCTGTCACCCCACAACAACGATTGCTTCTCTACAAAATCCGTAGCCACGTAGATAGTAAAGGGCAGGTCCAGCTCTCTGCATATTGGCCAGGCTAATTTATAATTATTACGATATCCGTCATCAAAAGTGATAACCACTAAACGACGGGGTAATTTTGCATTTTTTTCAATAAGTTGCACTGCTTCGGACAGACTTATAACAGTATAGTTTTTGTGTAGATACTCCATCTGCCGGGCAAACTCATCCTGCAAAACATTCATATGAAGAAATTCCGACAGATCATCGGAATTATGGTGTTCTGCAATTCCATGATACATAAGAACAGGTATTTTATTTTGAAGTAATCCGGATGATAATGTCAAAAGATGCATACGAGACATCAATTTACAGATTAACGAATACAAAAACATACTCCTGCATTAACTTGTGTAACTATTAAAATTATCACTCCGGCGATAAAACACCTTGCATAAATGTTAAAATTTTCATGAACTCCTAAAACGCCTTTTCACCCGCCCCCCCAATTTCCTCAAATACAACTGATAATCATAGCCACGCTTGACCTTGAAGCCGAAGTGCAAATGCCTGTCTGATTCAAAAATCTCTGTTCTGCCAATTGCATAATCATCTGGCCAACTGCCATCAAGCATCGGTGTTCCGCCACATGCTCCAATATAACCTGCCGCCTGAATTTGGGATTGAACGACATTATCATACTGACCAAATGGATATGCAAAAAAATCTATCTGCTTGGCTAGCTGATCAGAGAGCATTTTTTTTGACTCGATAGCTTCTTTGTAGATCAACGCAGGATTCTTTCCAAGAAGAGTAGTATGGCTCATGCCGTGGGACTGAAAATCAACGTCATACCGGCTCATCTCTGCTATCTGCTGCCAATTGAGCATTGCATCACCGGATTCCGGCGCGAATTTTCCGCAATAATCCGGTAAGAGAAATATTGTTGCAGCCAATCCCAATTCCTGCAAAATTGGAAAAGCAATACTATAATTATTAGTGTAGCCATCATCAAATGTGATAATTACAGGCTTTCCTTCGAAATGTTCTCCGGATTGGATCCTCGCTGCCGTGTTGAGATCAATACTAGTATATCCATGCAACGCCAGATATTCCATCTGCCACCTGAACCTACGTGCAGACACACAATATGGATCTGAAATTCTTGCCACATCACTGTCAACATGGTGATATAATAAAATAGGGATGTGCATTAATATTTATCCAAGAATGGAGCTCCACTGTTTATTGAGATACTGACGCAACTTAATTGCCTCAGGCTCTTTAAGTTGGCGACGCTGAATAGTCCTTTCAAGTTGAGTCGTATCATAACGAACGGCAATACGATTTATTGCAACAGTCATACCTGCCAACAGCCAGATATGATCACCAACCTGCCTGATGACCTGATAATCAGGCCCTGGTATTGAGGCAATTACAAATCCCAGAAACCCTGAAAGAATACCATAATTAAGATTGCGTACTACCAGGTTCTTTGACTTAGCACCTTTTACGATTTCTACAAACCAGCCTATTAGAAAAAACACAAAAGCGACCAGACCAAAATAGCCGCATTCAGAGGCAATAAGAAGATACAAATTATGTACAAATTCAAACGCTATATGGCGTCTGTAATTAAAATAACCAACACCGAATAAAGGATAGTCATGAATTAATCTGATTGCCTGATCCTGCAGCATTCGTCTTTGATCGTATTGATCATTTATCTCTGTGCCGAACATCCTGTCATAAAAAAGACTACCGTATTTTACTGTAAAAAGTGCTACCATGATGAGAACGAGTGGAATCAAACGCTGCAATGACTTATTAATACGGGTTTTATTCGTCATTAATTCGAATCCGAATACCAGCATCAAACCTGCAGTAAGCCCAAGCCAGCCACCACGATTTTGCGTTGCAAATAAACCACCGCCAGCCAGGATAAGCGTTGTAATGAGTAGATATTTAATGCGCTTTTTATTTGAGCGATATACCATGAGCAAAAATCTAATTATGATTGGAACCATCATAACATAGAACATACCAAGGCTGTTGGCATGAAAGAAAGTTCCATTACCACGCCATTGCTGATAGCTTTGAGTGGAATCAATAACACCTATTCTGAAAGACATAAACCTGAATTGAAGAATAGCCATCACACTTTGAAAAAGAACACTGATAATTAGTGCAACAAATATATATTTCAAATCCTTTGGTGTACGTACAGCAAAAGCAATTGTGTAAAAAACAAGAATCCTCTCAAAGGCTATAAATATACCTCCACGGGCAGCAGAGAGGTTCCTTGCACCTTGTGCAGATAATACCATACCAATTAAAATCAGAAGAGCCGGAATTAGAATATGCGGAACAACGCGGCCACGCATGGGAAGCTGCCTGTCTCTGAAACCTATATAGACAAAAAAAACAGCATAGAGAATTGTAGCCAACAACATATCATTATCAAAATATGCAAGCCACAGGCCTCCCTGCCAGGCAGAAGTGACAACTGTCAAACCCAATAATATCTTTACCGGTTCCTTGGCAATTATAAAAATAGATACAATGACAACAGCCATAATGCCAAGATAAATATATTGATCAGTCATCGATTCAATTCCCGTTGGCAGAACGCTGCATTATTATGTTGTAAAATTCAAGGATTTTTCTACAGTGTGCTACAGCATCAAAATTTTTCTCTGCATGCTCACGGACAAAGGGCCTACAGTACTCTGTACGTGTCTTATCCTCAAGAAAATAATCAATTTTCTCTGACAGAGCGTGCCAATCGCCTCTTGGATAGATTAAGCCATATCGCTCATCTGGTATAAATTCCGGAATGCCACCTGTCCGTGCTCCAATTACCGGTGTCCCCATACTGAAGGCCTCATATATGGCAAGTGGTGAATTTTCATAACACTCGGACGGCACTACAATAAAACGTGCCTTTCCAACCCACTGTTTCAAATCATCGCCACTTTTGAATCCGGTAAAATGAACCTGTGAAAGTCCATTTTCTTTGGCAAACGTCTCTAATTCTTCCCGTTGAGGGCCTTCACCTATTATATAACATGGCAATGTAGATTTTATTTTTGTCAGTGCCTTTAATAATGTCATTACACCCTTTTCAGGAGAGAGCCGGCCATAGTATAGATAATAATCATCAGCATGAGGATAATATGGAAAGGCAGATATATCCACAGTTGATTGCTGTGCAATAATTTTTTCAGATGCAATGCCGCCTTCGATGAGTTTGTTCCTCATAAATTGACTTGGCGTATGGAAGAGGCTGATATATTCATACAATTTCAACCATTTGTGTAGATAACTCTCCACACTGATGAGAGCACTTGCCGGCAGCGAGTGTTTATGGCATCGCTGCAATGTGGCATTATAAAAGCGGCCTCCAAGACAGCGCTCACAAATTTCATTCCTGTGTGCGATATAGAAAAGGTATGAGGGACATATCATCTTGTATTGATGCACCATCTGCATTGTAGGTATCTTATATTGTTTAAGTGTATGCAAAATTGATGGCGATATCTGATGATCAATCATATGCAAATGAGCTACATCAGGCTGAGTAGCCTTTATTAAGGCGGCCAGCTTTTTTCTGGCATGTAAAGAATATAGAACACGGCCAATAATCTTTGGCCCCTGCAATATTTTCTGATATGTCGTATCTAAATCAAACTCAATATTATCTAAAAAATAGCTTGCATAAGGTGTTTCAAGATTATTTTCATGCTGCATGGCAAATGGAATTACAGTATGCCCCTGAGACTCTAAAAGACCAGTCAATTCAGATATATACCTTCCCACACCACCCTTGACAAAATAAAATTTATTTATCATCAATATCTTCATTGTATATCCTCAAAACGGAAGATAAGTGTTCTTAAACCCGGGGCCGGTGTCTCATCATAAATTTTTGTCATAAATGAAGGCGGCTCATGATTCCACAGAGAATCAAGATTAGGATTATCAAAACGGTATCTCTCATTCAGCATCAAATATCGCAGTTGTTTGTATCTGGCATATTTATGAATACGGACTATATCATTCAATGGAATATCTACAGATTGTGACAGATTAACATTACCCGCATATATGTCGCAAGTATGAAAACGGCTCATTATTCCTTCACCGGGCTGAAGATGTGTTTTCAACCACTGGCCGGCCACTTTCTGCTCTACAGGGATATCCCAATAATGATCGGAAAAAGGTTTTTTGACAATTATCTTCCCGAAACCAGGTAAAATATATGCGAATAATATGATAATTCCAGGTAACAAAACTGCCAACCGGGGACGTAATTTCCCAAAACTGTTCAGAACCCAATCGGATAAAATTACTGCACCTTTTCCGGCCCACATAAAACAAATGGGTAGAAAAGGTATGAAATAACGCTCAGATATATGAAAAAACGGAATCACTATAAACCAGAAAAAGGCTACAAAGCTCATTAAATAAAATTCGCGCCAGTGTGAACCCGATTTCCAGTGACGTGCAAACAGGCCCAGGGCCATGAGTATCATTATCACAGTTGATAGTGCGAAAGGTATGCCTTCCTTCAATACTTTATTAATATTTATCAGATATTTCCTGATCAATATTGGGATAGAGATGGCAACAACCGGCGCATCATCATCGCCACCTAAGCTGATCTGACGGCCTTCATGATAGAGTTGATCAATGGGCTGGCTGGTATTATCCTGTGATAAAAGACGATAAATGTCTACATCATCGGCCTTATGAGTCATGGCATAAACTTCACCCTGAAGGTTGGCTGTCTTGCCACTTATTGTCCAGTGACCGCTATGAACTTTAAGAAAAATCAGATATGGCGCGGCAATTACTAAAAATGCCACGACTGCACTGACACCGGAAATTGCAAGTGTTCTGTCAAAACTGTGTTCTTTTAACCACCGGGCAAACAAGAGCAATGCGATTAATCCTGCATATACCATTATCAAACCAATTCCCTCGGGCCGTGTTAAATAGGCCATTCCGAAAATCACACCTATACATGCAGTTTTTTTCCAATCCTCATCCTTTAAGGCTTTCCAACCTTTTATGATACCCAGTGTTGTCAAAAAAGTATAGAGCCCCTCAGTCAATACACCTGTCTGGAGATAGGCCAGCCCGGGAGCAAAAGCCAATAAAATTATTGCCCAGATAGAAGCTGTACGTCCGTAGCCAGGTAGTGCATACTGATAAATAACAGGGATTAACAAAATCCCGCTCAGCATAGAGACCCATCTTCCTGCAAGTTCAATATTTCCAATTACACTGGAAAAAATAGCTGTCATCCATGGCAGAAAAGGTGTCCAGAATGCATGAAATGCCGCTGCCGGACCATGCTCAACCATTGATGCTGCAAGTTTAAGATAATTAACTTCATCAAAAGCTGCTGCAAAACGATAACGCATTAAGAAAATGCGGTAGATAAGTGCTAATGCAGTCAATCCCCAGACCCATACAGGTGGAGAATGCCATCTATCTTTGAAAATTTTAAATAGTTTTTTCATAATTACTCATGCATTTGTAATTTCATTTGCATCAATGCAGAGCGTAATTCCCTGCATTTATAACCAGTCGCTTTAATAATTTTTTCCGTATTCAGTCCTGAACGCAAAGGCCGTGTAGCTGTCTGGTCTAAGTCACTGCTGCTAATTTCTTCAATCAAGCTTTTATCCAAATCAAAGACATCTGCCACCATTAATGCAAGAGTATATCTGCTTACATATTCCTGGCCAACAGTGTGATAAATACCATTAACGCCGGCTTTCAGCAGTGCAAACAACATCCCTGCCAGATCTCCTGCCCATGTAGGATGCCCCCACTGGTCATTTACAACCTTGATCGGAGTGCCTTGACCAAGAGCCTCAATCAACCATATTACAAAATTAGGCCTTACCTGCTCAGCATAACCATAAAGAACCATAGTGCGGGCAATAACAGCACTGCTGCAAATATCCAGAACCACTTTCTCACTCTCTAACTTGGTCACACCGTAATAGGATACAGGACCGGGTAGATCTTCTTCAGAATACGGGCCGTCTTCACCACTAAAAACATAATCGGTTGACAGATGAATAAATGGAATCTGCATGTTGTTACATTCCAGTGCGATGTGAGCTGCAGCCTTGACATTTATATTATTGGCGCTCACTCTCTCTGTTTCACATTTATCAACATTTGTAAGGGCCGCAGTATTAATAACCGCATCAGGCCTATGAAGATCTATTATTTTTGCAAAACTATCCGACTCTGTCAGATCTGATGAAATATAGCCGGCCTTATCATTAGAATAAAATGGTTCCGGTGCCAGATCTGTGCATATTATCCTGTAATCCTGCTGAGCAGCAAGGATAAGATGCTGCCCCAACAAACCATTGCCACCTGTGATCAATACAGTTTTCATTGTACATTTTTCCGAATCATCTTGTAGAACAGTCTCTCATAATCAGTAGTGACTTTATCCCACGAATAACGTGCCAGAGCCATATCGGCAGCTCGTTGACGAAAACCAGCCACTTTTAGGGGGTTATCAAGCAAGTGTTGCAAGCGTTGAGCCAAATCATTAATATCTCTATATGCATAGTATGTACCGGCATCAGCCAGGGCTTCGCGGTGTTCCGGCACGTCATGGGCAATAATGCAGTTTCCGTAACCCATACCCTCCAACAGAGCCGGATGAGTTCCGCCCACCTCTGTAGCCTGGACATAACAGTAGGCATGAGATTGAAACTCAGCATAACCGTCGCCAAAAACATAACCGGTAAAGATGATTCGCTCATCTTTGGTATTTTTTAATTCGTTGATATATGCATCATTATATGGCGCATCACCAACTACTACAAGTTTCTTATCTGTCTTGACCTTTTCAAATGCACGTACAATGTGATGTGCATTATTTTCCGGTTCAAGTCTGCTTACATAGAGTACATATTCCCGTGACGTCAGGCCGTACTTATCCAGGACTGCCTGCGTTTTTATACGTTCAGTAGGTGCGCCATAGGGAATAAAAGTAGAACCTGTATTGAGTCTGTTTTTATAGTATTTCTCAATGACTACCGAGTCTGTGACAAGATGATCTGCAAACATAGTAGCCAGATATTCTGAAAATCGATATGCCCACATGCCGGCCTTATTCCACTTTGCCCGCTGCCATTCAAGACCATCTACGTTAAGTGCAACCTTCTGACCTGCAAGTCCGGGTATCCAGGAGAATGAACTATTGATGCTGTTACAGATCAACACCACATCAAAATCACGTCTCAATCCATGTATCACACTTAAAAAAGTATGAGCTACCGTATCAAAATATTTATGGGCAATCGTAGGAAGAAGTACAAGCTTGACACCTTTATACTCATCACCATCATAATCAATTGTATTTTTTCTGCCATAAACCGTTACCTCATGACCGCGCTGAACAAGACGAACAGATAATTTCTCGGCAAAGGTCTCAAATCCGCCATAATTGGCAGGAATTCCCCTGATTCCCATAATCGCGATTTTCATGCGACTCCTTCTAACTGTTAATTAAAAATCTCTGACGGACGAATTTCTCCCATACACCAGAGAATTAAAAAATATATAATCATCAATCCTGCGCCGGCTGCAATTAACAGCAGACCATGTAGATGAATCAATCCTGCTAAAACACCAATAAATAGTGATGCAAGAACAATGCGTACCCAAAAGAGTATTGGAATATTTGGTTTGAACTCTCGCCACACAGGAATGCCTGTACAAAATACTCCAGCCAGCAAGGCCAGTGTAGTTGCAAGTGCGGCACCGGTCATGCCATAAGCGGGCGTCAACCAGCGTAAAAGTCCGATATCAAGTATTACTATCAGGGCAGTCAGTAAAAATGCCATACGAGGTTTGTTTGCCGCATTTAAGATAGTCGTCATTAAAAATAAAAATGCAAGGCCTGAATGTCCGATAATCAAAATTTTAAGCACTGCACCTGCCGGCGCAAATTCCTGCCTGAACAATAGAAACACAACTTCATCTGCCCATGGCCATACAATAGCACAAATTGGAGCTACACATATCACCAGCAAACGTATTGCCATAGTGATAGTGGATTGTGCACCTTTATAGTCACGTTTAGACAAGGCTTCGCTGATAGCAGGTAATACTGTAGCGGCAAGGCCAAAAAAAAGATAAAATGGAATGCGTGCTAAATTTGAGGCCGCCGTATAATAGCCGGGTGATTCTGCTGAACAGAACGCCTTTGTCATCCAAAGATCAATATTGGGGAAAATCTGTATTAACAATGAAAAAATTACAACAGGCCAGGCAAAATTTATTATTTCCTTCCATTGAATCACCGGCTTTCCCGGCGTTGGCAATGGCAGCTTCTTCCAAAATATCAAAGCTACAATCAACGCACATACAGAGCCGGCAATGTTTGCAATTAAAGCACTATCAACCGAAGGCCACAGACTTACAAGAACAACAACGCCTGTTAACTTTGTGATAGAATAAATAGTTATAAGCAAGGCATGCCGCCCGAAATTCTTGAATCCATTCTGGACAGACATATATATAAAGAAAAAACTATATACCCATATATCCCAGGAAGCAAGGCGCAGATATGAGACATAAGATGCATCACCTAATTGCCTGGAAATCCATGGTGCAAGAATCTGTGCCAGAATAAAGAGTACTGCAACAAAAATAATTTGCGCTGCATTTACAATTTTTAAAATATGACGAACATCACTGCGATGAGAGGCCGTATATTTTTGAACTGCAGTTGGCAATCCGCTAATTGCACCTACTTCAATCCAGATTAAAACAGACATTATAACGCCATAGGTACCATAGGCCACTACATCCAATTGAGTACTTAACCAGCTGGCAATACCATAACCACAGATTAACTGCACACCCCATGCAGAAGCAAGTAAAAATGTCCCCCGCTTTATATTGCTCAACTACCCTCCGTATTATCCCAGGAAAACACATCTATAGTATTCAAAGGCGTTGTCTGTCCAGGTGACAATTCACTCTCAAGCCACTCTCTGACATCTGCGGGAATATACTGGGCTGACTCCAATTGATAATGTTCTATAATTATCCATCCTCTGGGATTCGAGCGCACCAGCTGCTCTAGTGATTCCAGTGATTCTATACAAGGAACACCGGCATATACATCAATCCATTGATTTTGATTATTTGCGAACTGCTTATCTTTGGCCTGGTTCAGGAGTGACCAGTTAATAGCATAATCTGCAGCGCGGCCATAATAAAAACTGGATACCGGCAGACTGGACAGCAACAAGTCACCCTGCTGCCATTGAGAAGCTACGAGTTCCATACCTCCGCGCCATTCACAATTAGTTACAGCTCCATTTGTCATACCATCGGGATTACGGGGGATACTCTGGGTGAATCTTAACCATGGGCTAAAAAGAAACACTGCCGAAAATGCCAGAGTGATCAATATGGCAATATGACGTTTGAATAGCTCTACAATAAAATTTTTTGCAGGCTCCAAACGCTTTAATATTCCTTTGGATACACGAGACTCAACTTCGATTATATTTACAAGAGCATAAGCCGCCAGAATGAGGAAAAACGGATATACAAAAAACAGATAAGTCTGAGTGCGATGTGTAAATACAAATGAAAGTGCTAAAAGGGGTACGACAAAGTAAAACAAGGTCAGAATGCCCTTTCGATGATATCTGGTCAAGACCTGAACACCACCCATAAAGAATAATGCACCAAGAGGGAACCTTGAAGGTTCCATCAAAAAATTTATCAGCATCAATCTGTCACTGGCTGATCCTGTAACAGCCCATGGCGGAGTATAGTTAAAGAAATTGGGGAGCGATTGACGAATCTGCGGCACTAACACAATTAGTACAGCTCCTATCATGCTGCCCATCAAAAATAACAACGAATATTTATTCAACCAGCGTTCTTTACCTTTAAAACTAAGCCAGCCTATTAGCATCATAAATCCTAAATAGGCCATCAAACACAATGGTAAAAAAACAGCCAGCTGGTGAAGACCCTGATAAGCAACAATGAATATAATGACTATTGGCAAGACCCAACCAAGTGAAAGACCCCACCGGGTAATAAAATGACGCAGACGGATCAATGGAGATTCGCCCTTGATCCACAATATAGCCTCCATCCGCTCTCCCCGACGCGTCTCCAAAAACCGGACTAAAAAATAAAAAAAGAGCAGAGTGAAAAACTGAAGAAAAGTATACATGCGTGCTGTACGCGACCACCCAACTTCAAAATGGCTGAAAGCCATAAAAAAAACAGCGACTAGTGCAACACGCTGGTTAAAAATACGTGCCGTTAAAAAATAGACAAGGAGTACTGATAAAATCCCCATCACAGCTGCGGGAAGACGAGTACTGAATTCATTTGCCGGAAGTATCTTAAACAGTAATGCAGTAACAGCTGTCTGCACAGGGGCTCGTTTATATTCCCTGCCTGATGGCAGTTCAAAATTACCAGACTCTGCTAATGATTTGGAGGCATAAAATGCATTAGTTTCATCAACCCAGAAGCTGGGACGCCCAAGCCCAACTACACGCAATGCTGCAGCGGCAAGTAAAAACAGTGTCAACCAGATAATAACATTTTGACGGGAGATTCTCCGCCTCAACACAGAATGACTATTCATTTAGCAGCCCCTTTCATAAGGCGTTTCTCTGTTGATAATCCACTACGGTATGGACCACGCACAAAACCCCAGACATGAGCCCATAGTCCAATAAACAATAATGGATAATGTTTTAAATAACTCAATACAAGCCGCCAATGAGATATTAAAAACCGTTTACCAATCATAAAAGTCCGCCACATTGGTACAATAGGCAACAGATATGGATGGCTAACCAGAAAATTTCCATGAAGGGCTGCACGTCGCCTGGCTTCAACCGCACCCTCTCCCAAAGCTATTTGATTTTTTACATATTTTATAAATAATGTTCTATTCATATGTGTAATGCGGGCCGCAGGATCAAATAGTATCTTCTCACCTGAAAGGATAATGTTCTCACAAAACAATGTGTCTTCACCTTTAAGAAAATCAGGAAAATATCCTATTGAATCAAAAATCTCCCGCTGCACAGATAAATTACATGAAGGCAAGGCACGCACATCTTTGAGAGGGGCCCAGGGATTAACTTCATTGAATTCAATTAAATACTCCGCTGTACCAACATAGCTCTGAGGTGTTCCGTTTACAACACTACCACCCACTACTTTGTATCCCCGCACATGTCCTTCCAGAAGACGTTCCATCCAGTCATGATCTACTATACAATCAATATCTGTAAAGAAGACAATATCACCACTGGCATGAACGGCACCGGTTGAACGCGCCTTGCCGGATAGTGTTCGCTGTTTAAGATGGATAACACACACATCTGGAAAACGGTCATGAATAGCCGATGTTGGATCTTGCGGAGAACTGTCAACAACAATAACCTCATACGGTCTGGTGATGCTTTGATTATGCACAGATTCCAGACAATTAAACAAATCCTCTTTGGGACAATAAGAGGGTATTACAACAGATAAAGATTTATCCTGCATCTTATCCATATATCTACTTCCTTTTATCTATAAACGCTGCAAATTTCTGGACTAGCAGACTGGTGGCCAATAAGAAAAAAATCAATGGCAACTTCCAGTCTTTCCAATATGCTTTGACAATATTACCTGTAGACCAGAGACGTAATTTCCAAAAACTATCTAACTTACCAACTTTCGCACGGAATGGATTTATGCCACGGCCACGTGCATAGTGCCAGCGTACAAACTGTTTAAAACTGTACATTGGAATATGCTCGACATCAATCTCGCTAGCATATTTTATAGGAATCCCCTTTTCACGGATCTTAAATGCAAGATGAGCATCCTCAAAACAGTAATCAAATGATTCATCAAAATAGCCCAGATCATCCATAAGGCTACGATGTATCAATAAATTGCCGGAACTGATCTTATTGACCAGACCTTCAGAGGATACGCGCCACATCTTGGAGAAGCCCAAAGCACCACCGGCAGGATATCCTAATGCCGCTATGGCCTTGGAGAGCACGGTCGTACCGTTTATAAAGGTGCCACCTGTAATTACAGAAGATAATGTGTCGGCCATTAGACGTTCACATTGAGCAATCCAATCCGGACGAGGCCTGCAATCTGCATCAATAAATGCAAAAACATCGCCTTTTGCCGCTTTCATGGCAACATTACGGGCAACAGCTGGGCCCATATTGCGCGGAGTCTGTAAAACCTTAAAAAAAGAAGACGCCGCTTGCCGGGTATTATCGGAAGAACCATCATCTACCAGGATATATTCTAAAGGTTTCTCAGTCTGCAATTCCAAAGAACTAATGAGATCCGGTAGTAATAGTTCCGCATTATACGCCGGTATAATAACAGAAATTTTACTCATGAGGCAGAGACTCCATCACGTATTGCCATATTCTTTCGAATCTCTGCAAATGTCTCTTTCGCATGTACTTTTTTTGATGTTCCCACAACAACAGAATCTATACGCGGCAGTGTAAATAGATACTCATAGGCTTCCTTTGGTCTGGTATAACCCGCTGCCAAAGTACTCATGGCCAATAACTGCAGCTCATTTTCTTCCAGACATTTCACAAAACCATCCAATGAAGGACCAACCTGATATCCAACTTTATTGATCGATGCCATGATCAATGGATTTTTGATAGACGTCTTCTTAAACAGCTCCATAAGCTTGGGCAGATTCTTTGTACAAAATGCAGGCGTTGTTCCATACTTATCCTGCACATGATGATAAAAAATCTCAAAGGCATCTGTCATCCCCCAACCCAATGCCAAATCAGTGATAGCATCGTGCAGGAAAATTGCCTTGAGATTCAATTTCTTAAAAGGTGCTACTTCAAAATCGATGAGCAAACGGATCATTGTACGGACATCTTTAGTCAAAAGGCCTTTGCCTCCACGCAGAAAGAGCCCCATCTTTTCCTTTAAACTGGTTTCTGCAAGTGAATCACGTACAATATTAACCAGGCCTTTTTCATTAGCCTGCTTAATGTATTTGGCGATATATGGTGCCAGTAAATATACACCTAATTCATCTTTTAAGCTGCTATCATTTACAATGGCATTTGCTACGCCTACAGCACGTTCATGTGTTGACATCATGAGTGCCTTGACATCATTATCAAAAGCAAAGCGTACTATATCTAAAATATTAGCCACATCATTGAATTGAGCAGCTCGTTGATCACCAGCCTGTGCATCAAGATGATTAACACCAAAAAACTGATTATGTCCCAGTATAATGGGATCTAACATTTTATTCTCCTTCGATGGGATTTACAGATCAACCGGAGCACCATGTTGCTGCGCCGATTTATAAATAGCATCCACAATTCGTTGAACTTCATAAGCATTCCGGATATCACCCTCAACTTCTCTGTTTTTCTTAACAGCATCGATAAATTCCACAAGCTGACGCGTATAAAATGGTCCGCCCAGATCTATCTCCACTCCTTCAAAAAGGTCCGGTTTATAGTACTGTGTCCATCCTGCTTCATAATTTTTATTCTTACGATCAAGGAATAGTTTAACAAAATCATCTGTAACCGTTAACGTACCATTCTCTGCATTAACATGAATCTCCACCTGCATCAGTCTGTGATGCCTAACGCTCCAGGAAGAATCCATCCAACCTGTCAATCCACTTTTATATGCAAGATTAACATGTGCAAAATCTTCTACTTCACTGGAATAGAATGAACGTGTATGCCCGTTAACACGAATTGCAGGGCCAAAAAACCACTTTAACAGATCTATTAAATGCGTACCCTGCCCTATAACGACACCACCACCTGATGACTCCCTGCTATATCGCCAGCCTTCACCCTTTTTAAAGAGTTGAGACACATAAATTGTTGAACGAAATGTAATCAGACTACCCAGGACACCTGAATCGATAATCTCCTTGGCCTTCATATATGTCTCTACATAACGAAGCATATATCCAACCATTGTTGGTAAATTCCGTTCTTTAACGGCTTTCAACAGAGGTTCTGCCTGACGGGCATCCAGAGATAATGGTTTCTCCATAAAGAAAGGAATGTTTCGCCGAGCGCAGGCCATACCTATCGGAACATGCAGATGTACCGGCGTGGCAATTACAACCGCATCAGGGCTAATATCATCCAGCATAGTCTCATAATCAGTATAAGTCTGCAAATCAGGATTCAGACTTTTCAATGCACCTAAAAGAAACTTGGTTGTCTCTGTTATAGCACATAGCTCTATACCATCAAGTCCATTCAGGATACCGGCATGCAACATGCCCATTTTCCCAATGCCAACAACTGCAACTTTCATACAATAGTGCCTTTCATAGCAATAAACAATCTAGTCTTTGTCTTCATCCAATTCCATCTTCCTCACGCGATAGAGAGTATCTTCAATGAGTCGACGATTAGCAGAAATCAGATCGGCCAGGAGCCCGAACATAATTATCAAAAAACCAACAATCAGCAAAATAGCAGCAAGCAATAGACTTTGAATATGGCCTGCCTCGCCTCTGAAAAGTAATAGGTACACAAAACGTAAAGAGATCAGAAAACCTGTGCCAAAGACGGTTATGCCTACAAAAAAGAATATCTTCAGCGGTTCATACAAGGCATAAATTCTGAAAATAGTGGCCATAGAACGTTTGATATAGGCCGGAATACTCTTGAATAATCGTGAAGGCCTCAAAACACCGTTTATACCGATAGGCACATGAGTCATTGCAATATTTTTCTTACCGGCCTGAATTACGGTTTCAAGTGTATATGTATAACGTGAAATAATATTTAACCTCAAGGCAGCTTCTCTGCTGAATGCCCGGAAGCCACTGGTTGTATCCGGAGTTTCCGTACCAGCCAACTGGCGGACAACCCATGAGCCCAGACGCTGCAATATCTTCTTAACAAAGGAGAAATGTGGAATAGTCATGATCTGACGATCACCTATTACCATATCGGCCTCTCCTTTAACTATAGGTGCAATCAACTTGGCAATATCTTTCCCGACATATTGATTATCGCCATCTGTATTAACAATGATATCAGCACCCAGACGCAGAGCAGCATCCAACCCGGTTGAAAAAGCCTCGGCCAGGCCCTTATTGTTTGTAAAGCTGACTATGTGATGAATTCCAAGTTCGCGCGCTACTTCTACAGTTCTGTCTTTACTGCCATCATCGATTACCAGGAATTCAACTTCATCAATGCCTTCAAACTTTTTTGGAATATCATTAAAAGTTACAGGCAATGTCTCTTCTTCATTAAAACAAGGGATTTGAACTATAAGCTTCATCCCGTTACCTCATAATTAATTTATGATTTCTTCGATATTATACTCTTCAATATCTCCGGCATGAGTAAATATCACCATCTCTCCCAGAAGACCAATTGAGATCATCTGTATACCAATTACAAGAAGCATTGCACCCAGCAGCAATAACGGCCTTCCGGCAATCGGACCGAATTGCAAAACTCTGTAGAAAAACATATATACCAGTATGCCAACGCCAGATATTATAAAGAGTGAACCGAGAAAACCCAGGAAGTGAATGGGTTTCTTTGAATAGCGGGAGAGAAAAAATACTGTAATAATATCCAATACCCGCTGTACATACTCTTTGGGGAATTTACTATGCCTGAATGTTCCCTGTTTCTGAGCAATTCTGGATTCAGCAACAGAATAACCCTGCTGTGCCGCCAATACCGGAATAAAATTATGGAGATCACCGTAGTAAGAGAGGCGCGCAAGCACTTCGCGGCGTGCAATAAAAATTCCGCTGTTGATGTCATGCAGACGAATCTTGGCTATGCGTCCGGCCAGACGATTGAAAAACCATGAAATTGTACGATTCATAATTCCATCACTGCGTGGATGGCGCCAGCCCACAACCAGGTCTATATTATCATTGAACTTTACAAAAAACTCCGGCAGGCTGGATAGATCAACACGCACACGGGCACTGATAAAAACAATTTGATCACCTTTGCTGTGCTCTAAACCAGCATCAAGGGAAGCGGCTTCACCAAAAGTTGAACGCATGCGCAGAACACGTACCCGCGTATCTCTATCTGCAATTGAACGGAGCAGCTCATAGGATTGATCTGTAGACCCATCATCGACAAATACAATTTCAAAGGGTTTTCCAATCCTTTCAGCAGCATCTACAGCTGCACCATAGAGATCTTCAATATCAGAAGCCATATTATGATTACAGATAATCATGGATATCATCTGTTCAGGTAGAGTATCTTTCCCCATTTTCATCTTCATTTTCTATCCTTGTTATAGATAATCGGCGAGACATTCATGCCGCGTCGTTCACCGGTTTTTACAATAAGACTGGCTATCAATCCAAGAAAAAGGAACTGAAATCCGGCCACACTAAAAAGAAAGACCAAGGTTACAGGAATATTCAGTGTTTCCAATGTCAGCCCCACGCCCAGACCGCGGAAGATCAGCCATGCCATTACAATTAAAGCCGTCATCATATGCCAAACGGCTATGCCGCCAAAAAAACGCAGAGGGTTTCTTAAGTACTTAATCATAAGATTAAGACTCATTAAATCCATGATAACGCGAAACGTCCTGGTAATATTATACTTGGACTCCCCAAATTGCCGTGCGTGATGGTCAACTACTACCTCTGTAATCTGTGCACCCTCAATACGGGCAAGAACAGGAATAAATCGATGAAGCTCACCATATAGCCTGATCGAGCGTATCACTTCACCACGGAATGCCTTGAGACTGCAGCCCGTGTCATGCAGATGTACATCTGTCACATTGCATATAATTTTATTCGCAATACGGCTGGGTACTTTTCTGATAATAAGCTTGTCTTTCCTGTTCTTACGCCATCCGGCAACTACATCGGCACCCTCTTCCATCTTCTTCAGGAGTTTAGGAATATCTTTGGGATCATTTTGCAGATCACCGTCCATGGCAATGACAATATCACCCCGGCTGGCTTGAAAACCAGCACCCATTGCCGCAGACTGACCGTAATTACCTCTGAAAAGAATGATACGCAGGCGAGCATCCCCTTTAGCCAGTGTGCGTAAGACATCACGTGTGCCGTCAGTAGAACCGTCATCAACTAAAATAATTTCATAACTACGCCCCAGGCCCATCAATACGTCGCTGATAGCTGAATGTAACAACGGTGCATTCTCTACCTCATTGTAGAGCGGAACTACTACACTGATATCAATCTTTCTATTTGAAGTACTCATTTAATATTTTCTACCCGGCATTTATTATGATCAAAGCTATAAATTCAATACAAAAAAACAAGTGAACTTTTAATATACAAATCTGAACCCGCTCAATCAATGGACGGATGCTTTTTATTTTGTATTTCTACTAATCGTCTTTTCAACATCGGTATTAAAAGCAGCAGCGGCCCGAGAATTACAATTTCCCTTAATACAGTCATTCCATTGTGCCAGCAGAACATACTTGCGATAAAGTCATTGCTGGAAGATGATTTATAAATATCAGCAAACAAATGAAAAGGCCCAATGAAAAATTCTCTTGAAAGCGGCCAATATAACTGCATACCATAGGGAGAGCTATTATCAATAGTAGCCAGATCGATTAATAAATGTGTCAACATTGCCGCAGCCCATATCAAGGTCAATCTAACAGGTGCCTTATTCTTGCGTAACAGTGCCAATCCCAATATGCATATAGATGTCATAAGAATGAAGGCAATGGAATGTGTCCACATATGATGATAATAACTTGGCTGCCCTATAAAATACCCAAAGAACATATCAATATCCGGCAAATTGGCTGCAATACTCACACACAGTATCAAATGCCATTGACGTGTGAAAGGGAATCGTCCCATGACCGCAGCAACTACTCCGCCCGCCAAAAGATGTCCAACCGGAGTCGCCATGTGCTACAATTCCTTCACATCAAAATGATGTTGTAACCAGAGTTCAAGAATCATTAGTGACCACAGGCGATGTGAATGATTAGTCCTGCGATTAGCATGTTCTTTGATCATATTTTCAATACGATTCATATTAAACCAGCCACGCCCGGCCAATGATCCTCCAAGAAGCAGATCCTGCATCAAGGAAATCACTGAAGCATTATCACGCATCCAGTTTTTCAGGGGAATACTATGCCCTAATTTATCTTTTCTGTAGACAACGTCATGTGGCAGCAAAGGTTCAACTGCAATTCTTTCTATATATTTGGTGTCAGACATGCCCTTTATCTTAAGATCAGATGGCAGTGTGGCGCAATAGGCTGAAAGATCCGGATCCAGCATAGGAAAACGGGGAGACAGATCCAAACCACGCGCCATATCCATACGTCGCAAATAGAACTGAACAGCAGTTTGATAGTCCGAATAGAGAGAACGTGAGAGGGAATCGGCCCCTTCTCCTTCACGGTTATATAAAAGAAGATCTGACAGCAGAACATCCTGATCTACATCTTTCAGCCATGATTCATTCATGAGTGCGGAGAGAGTTTTAGCTGTATAATAGACACGCCACCTGTGTGTTCCCAAAGCAGCCGGATAAGCAGAACTTTCAACAAACCTCTTTACTTTGACCCGCCAGTCCTTCTTCTTGTCAGAATCTGAAATAATAGCGGCAAGCCCCTTCAAAGGCCAGAACAGAAATCCCGGAAGACGATCTGTATGTTTTGCCATATTATCTGCCGTATAGACAGGGTGCCCTGCAAAAAGCTCATCACCGCCATCACCGGTAAATAGTGCATCTGCATTGCCCAGAGCGGTCTTGGCGAGTAAAAAAGTGCCAATATTTATACCTACATCACAGAAAGGCTCGTCCATGTACTGTACCATTTCACGGGCCAGCCCGGTCTCTTCAGGGCCATATTCAACCAGATGATGATCTGTAGAGAAGGCATCGGCAACTTTTTTTGCGTATGGGGATTCATCAAAAGATTCGCCTTTGCAGCGAAAAGAAAAAGTTGCCTGATCTTCTGCGCCATGAGAGTGCAGCAATGAAACCACACTGGATGAATCCAAACCGCCGCTCAGGAAAGCTCCGGGCCTCCTTAGATGTGTCATGCGCCGCTTGACAGCCTTTGAGAGTTCAGTCCTTATTCCTTCGGCTGCCTGTTCTTCGGAGATGCTGCTATCAGGTGCAAAATTCAGACGCCAGTAACAACTTGCAGAGACCTTGGATGCAGAACGGGTCAATACATATCCCGGCCTCAGCCTTTGAATATCTTTGAAGAAAGTATCTACTCCTGGATTATAATTAAACATTAAATATTTTAAAACGGCATATTGATTGAGTGACCTCTCCACAGAAGCCAGGCTGGCGACTGATCGTAACTTTGAACCGAATACTACATACGTATCAGTAGAAAGATAGTAGCACTTGCCTACGCCAATCTTATCAATAGCCCACACAGATTCCTGTGTCTCGGAATTCCAGTAAAACAGAGAAAAGTCACCATTAACTTTAGCAAGATATTCAGTGCCTTCATTCTTCAACTTCTCCCATAATGCCCCGGCAGGAGCATCAATGGGAATACCGGGTGCATCCCAGATAAATCCGTCTAGTACCAACAAACCCTTGTCACCTGACCAGACATTTGCAGCTTCATCATGCCATATATGAATTCGGGAATTATCCTGATCCGACAAGTAAGTTAATCCTTGTGTGTTGACATTCCCATGTTTTGATATGTCTCCCAGCAAGCCAATATACATTTAATCTCCACTTTCAAACATTCATGGTTACAACTATAACTGTGTTTTCTCATAGACAATAATTTTTGCCAATGACTCATCAAGAGATGTTGAAGGCTTATATCCAACCGTCGCATGAATCTTGGAAATATCAGGCTTACGCCTCTGCATATCTTCAAATCCCTCTTCATAAGCCTTATCATAGGGGATAAAAATTATTTCAGATTTGGACGACGTTGCCTTTTTAACAGTTTTGGCCAGATCCAGTATTGAGATAGATTCTGTACTGCCTATATTGTAAATTTGTCCATTGGCATCAGGCCTGTCCTGAAGCCTGGTGAGCCCCTCTATTAAGTCCATTACATAGGTAAAACAGCGGGTTTGCGTGCCATCACCGAATACGGTAATAGGTTGATTCCGCAGGGCCTGCCTAACAAAATTTGGCACTACCATGCCGTATTGACCACTCTGCCGGGGCCCAACCATATTAAAAACTCTTACAATTACAATGGGTAGCCCCATCTCCTTGTGATAGGCCAGGCCAAGGAACTCATCCAATGCCTTTGTACATCCATAACTCCAACGGCTCTTTGTAGTAGGGCCAAATACACAGTCTGCCTCTTCATTGAAAGGTAATTGACTGTTTTTGCCGTAGACCTCTGAAGTAGAAAACAAAATCACTTTGCGATGATACTTTGCAGCCAGGCTGAGAACAGTATGGCTGCCTAAAACATTTGTCTCAATAGTCTCAACCGGTCTCTCTACAATACGTTTGACACCTACTGAAGCAGCCAGATGATAGACCAGATCGCAATTGATCATCAACCTTTCAAGTGTAGAGCTGTTCAAAATAGAATCGACTATAAAATGAAAACGCTCATTGGCTACCAATGAAGATATATTTTCATACCTCCCGGTAGAGAGATCGTCGACAACAAAAAGCTCATGCTCTTGATCAAGCAGCCGCTCACATAGATGAGATCCGATAAAGCCGGCACCGCCGGTCACTAAAATCTTCAAAATTGACTCCTTTAAAATGCCGCATATTTGCAGCCTAAACACATTACTTGATTTTTATTATTTTACGTATATTAATTTTATCACCGCATTGTAACATGCAGATATACACTCCACTTGCTACACTCCTGCCGAAGGCATCCATTCCATCCCAATAAGTACTATGGATACCGGAAGCAGCGGGCAGAATCTCATATTTCCTGATCTCGCGTCCCAGTCCGTCATAAAGTATGAGATAAGCCTGGTCATGAGAAGTAAGTGTATACTCTATCATAGTTCCGGGATTAAACGGATTAGGATAATTTGTCCTGAGACCAAATTCAACGGGCTGAATATCATCCCTGACAGTGGTCATTATCTGCTCTGTTTCAAGATGCAATTGTACATCATTAATACGGAACACTGTCGCTATTATCTCTGTCTCTACCGGTGTTTCGGTTAAATCTTGAAATGTCACAATCAATATTGGATCAGAACTCTGAACAGCCTGTGTTCCATACATCGCAATTCGCAGACTGCCTGGCTGAGGTTCATGATACTGCACATTAAATGCAGAAGTAGCCTGAGCCGTTCTTATATGCATCAGGCCCAACAGAGCCGGATCATAATTAAGATGAAGGTCTGCAGAGATCATGAATATTTCCGGTGATCCGGAAATCAATATTGCTATGCTGTCACCAGCCTGGATTATAGTCTGAACTATATTGATCTCTGCATGCAGCTTCCCGGCGACATGCATACCCGGCCAGTCACCGGATACGTCGCCCAGAAGAGATGCTGTAAAATCCTGATCTGTCAAATTTGATGATACTGCTGCATAATGCCTCGCAGCTGGCATAAATCTCCATTCCAGTGCCTGTGATGCACTGCTCTGCGGCATACCAACCGCCGCCCTGGCAATCAAGCTGGCATCACGGAGATCTATTACACCACTCTCATCAACATCTGCAGCTAAGAGGACATCATCGGTAAAGAGCTCAGCACCCAGGCAATGCCTTGCAGTCAATGCGGCATCATAAGCCGTAACAAGAACAGGATCAACATTAGTCTCATCCGCTTTAATACATTGCAGAGTCAAAGGAACGCCCTTGGCAGCGTCATTCCATACAAACAGGCCTTCTCTGTCAGTTAAGGCTACGGACAATTCATTTTCCTGCCATTGAATATCTATACCTTGAACTGCAACATCACCACGCATAAACGAAACACTTCCTTCTACATGATAAAATTCAAGATTAAAAATACCGATATCTGCCCTGGTCCCATCTGCATCCGGACGTCCTTCAGGGTGTCCGGCATCAATACAAGATGACTCGATGTTTAACCTGTAATCATGATTCTCGCGTGAAATAAATCTTGGATGTGAAGTAGTCAATCCGACATCACCGTATCCATCTTGTTCAATACAATTATATTGACTAATTGCCTTTGCCGCATCACCAAATTCATCTACCATGTCAAAATGATTGTACAAATCCTCAAAGACACTGTTGGAATTGCCCCAGATAATTGAATTCATAACTACAGGCGGATCACTGATATTTGGATCTATTACAACTTCAATCCCCTTGCTTCTTACTGGATGCCAGTTATCAACTACTATATTATTAGAAGAAAATGCCTCGCTATTACGGATGTGAATCCCGGCACCGCATGCTCCGCAATTGTCATATACTACATTATGATCTATAATGGGGGAGAACCCTGTTTCATTATATGTATCAACACCGTTCCAGACTGAAATTCCGGCACCGTCTTTACCCCAGTTATCATGGACTATGTTATTCCGGATAATAGAGAGCCAATTTCCACAACGGATCGCTCCACCGGCATTAAATTCAATTGGAGTTGTATAATCTTTAAAGCCAGAATCCTTGATTTCAAAACCGTCTATCATGGTTAAATGATCCATCAAAACAGCCCTGGGACCTACTGGAGAAATTTCGCCATGAATGATAGTCGCAAAATAGTGTGGATCACGTTCTATGAGACGAGTCTCAACTCCTTGAAAACCACCAAAAAGCATAACTTTTGGCCTTATGCGAATAGCTGAAATTACCAGATACTCTCCTGAATCTACACCATATACCATGCCGGTATATGTGCCCTTTGCTACCCAGACCCACGCCTCTTTCAGCGATGCAAGATCAATTGCCGGTTGAATGGTCGTAAATGCATTAGTCCATGAACTGCCATCGCCGGAGCCTGAAGCATCCTGATCAACATAAAAAACAGGATACCCCTCTTCTTCAGCTGTTAATATATCAATTATTTGATCTTTAGTATTGAGTCTGTCAATTACAGCACCATCTACAAGTCCGGGAGCTAATACAACTACCCGATCCCATTTGGAGACAAAGTTCTGTGAAGATACAGCTTGAGCATGGCATAAGCTTATAATCATGAAAAAAAACATGAGATAAAACTTATTCTCTATTTTGTTTTTATTGGCCGCCACCCCGGCATATCTCCCATTTTTACAATTACTACAGACGTAAACGTTCCCACTCATATCTTGTAATTGAATATACAACAAATCATGCCAACACTGCAAATGCAATACTCAATTACAATTACTGTATACTTATTTCATCTTGACCATTTTAATCATTTCTACACCGCTTCCATAGTTCAATCTTGCAAAATATATTCCGCTTCCAACAACTTCACCCTGCTGATCACATCCATCCCATTCAATGTTATATATGCCTGCGGGATAATACGAATCTTGTAAAACACGTATTAAATGACCTTGTGAGTTATATATTGACAGACACGTATTACAAGATCGCTGCAATTTATATTTAATCTTTGTAGCCGGATTAAAAGGATTGGGATAATTTTGCATTAACTGGAAATCCATGGGTATTGTCTGTTTTTCTTCATCTACACCGGATTGACCTTCCCTGGCCATCACAATATAACAAAATTCTGAAATTGATACATAAAGAAAAGAATTATTATAACCGGCAATGGTCAATTTATCCCATTCCCCTAATCTTGTCAAATAGCAGTAGACTGGCATATCAATCGGCCTTGAGACACCTGCTACATCTAAATCATCCTGTGAATAAGGTATGGCTATTAATAAAGGATTGAAAAATTGTAGTCCGTCAGGACTAAAATGGAACTTATAACCCACTGCTTCAACACCATCCGGCATTATAGGCAGAGTGGCTACAGTATCAATAGATAACTGTGTAGCTTTTTCTAAAGCCCCTGGCGGAATATCCAACTCCAAACCGGTAATATTATCAACAAGCTTGACACCATCCAAACCAACTACACTTTCAACCATTATCACTGAATTCATCTGTCCTGTAGTAAAAGATTTGATAGCATCCAAACGATTACCGGCATTATCACATGCTACAATACTTACAGAAACCTGACTCTTGGCTGCATAGTATGAGACTGCTTGATAGAGTAAATTAAAATTACCATCCGACGTAGTAATTTGTGAATTGCCACCTGTAATATCCACACCGGAAGAGACAATTACATTGCCATTTACTGAAATTTCAATAGTAGGATAATCAAGCCCGGAACCATCGTCATTATCTTTAACAAAAAATTGAATAGCAGTATTTCTTGGTAATTCCACAGCACCTGGTACGGGTAGAAAATTATTAACAGATGGAGCAATATTATCCGAACTGCCAACAACAAAATTTGCCGTTACAGCCTTGGCAGCGTCAATATAAAGAACTGTCGGATTAATACTATTTGACAAATCTCCCTGCCAGCCATTAAACTTATAACCATTTGCTGACGTTGCTTTAAAAGTTAAAGAAGTTCCATTATCATAATAACCTCCGGGCGGAGAAGGTACTACACTGCCTCCTGCAGCCGGAACAGCAGAGATAGAAACGAGATGTTGAGTTTTAAAAGAGGCTGTATAAACTGAATTTGTGCCTGCTGTTATTGCATGAGACATTGAACCGCCGTCACTCCAGGACTCATAAACATGGCGTGTTCCGCTGCCCTCCAACTGAATAGAAGTCGTGGCAATAGTATGGTTAGAGCCGGAAATCCAGTTAAAATTATATGGAGCTACATAATCCTGGCCATCTACAATAATAGTCAATCCAGTAGGATTGGTTGTAATTCTTGTTACATCGGCAATTGAAAAATTTGCGGTGATACTATATGACTGATCCATTACCAGCGCAAAAGGATTATTATTCCCCGAAACATCTCCGGACCATCCCAGGAATATATAACCATTGTCGGTATTCGGTGTTGCCGTTATATCAATTGAAGTATTTGCTTCAACCCAGGTTCCGGGAGCAGCAGGTATTACACTGCCGCCATCGGTCGGTTCTGTATAAATATAGAGATAATATTGAACATCCCAATTTGCCACAACACTTTTAGGCCCTGTCATGCTAAGTGATCCGGATAAACCGGCCTGTATATAATCTCCTGTCCATTTATTAAAGATATACTTTGTACGCCCCTGCACATCAGGACTTGTTACCGAAAAATGTGCTCTTATCCCTGCATTATACCAGCCGGCACCTTGAGGGTTGCCATATTGAGAACTCACAACAAGTTCATATTGAAGGTTCCAATTAGCACTCTCGGTTATGGGATTATAAACTATCACCGTATGGCTGACATTATTACCCGTATAGGCACCAACACCGCTTCCCAGCCAGCCGATAAAACCATATCTTGTACCTTGACCGGCATCCTGTACTGTAGGACTGATAGAAAATACTGCAGTACTACCTTCATCATACCAACCTTCACCTGTTACCACTCCCCATGAAGAATTCACCGTAACATAATGTTGAACAGTCCAACGTGCAGTCTCGGTAATAGGGGCATTCATAATTACCGCATATGAAGCATTGGATCCGGAATATGCGCCATTTCCTGTCCCATCCCACCCTGAGAAGCTATACCTGCTTCCTGTAGTTCCAGAAATAATTGTAGGTGTAATTGAAAATTGTGCACTGGTGCCGGCAGAGTACCAGCCCTCACCGGTGACACTACCATGGTCTGAAGAAATTGTAAGATAGTATTGAGTATTCCATTGGGCAGTAACTGTTTTCGGGCTGCTCATTGTCACAAAGCCATGAGCAGTTGATCCGGAATAATCACCTGACCAGTTCTGGAAAAGATGTTTTGTAGTGCCCTGAATATCAGGAGTAGAAATGGAAAAATTACCGTTCACTCCTTCATCATACCAGCCTGCACCCTGAGGATCACCATATACTGAGTTCACATCAAGTCTATATTGCATAATCCACGTTGCACTCTCTGTAATCGGATTTGTAACAGTTACAGAGTGAGTCGCCTCATCTCCGGAATAAGAACTTGTACCGCTTCCTGACCAACCTGCAAATCCATGCCTTGCACCCTCACCAGTATAGTGCTCTGTTGGAGTGACTGAAAATGTGGCAGTGCTGCCTTCATCATACCAGCCTTCTCCTGTGACACTGCCATAAGGTGAAGTAATTGTGACATAATGCTGGGAGGCCCATGATGCAATCTCGGTAATGGGATTGTAGACAACGACAGTATGGCTGGCGTTACTACCGATATATGCACCATACCCACTTCCTGCCCATCCTGAAAAACTGTGACGGCTGCCCTCTGTACCAGCCTCTTCAGTTGGAGTGACTGAAAATGAGGCACTACTGCCTTCATCGTACCAGCCCTCGCCTGTAACATCTCCGAATGGCGAGGAGACAGTTACATAATGTTGAGTAGTCCACGATGCAATTTCAGTGACAGGTGCATTCATTATAATAGTATGAGAAGAGTTTGAACCTGAATATGCTCCGCTGCCGGAACCGTTCCAACCGTTAAAATTGTATTTAGTGCCGGTAGAGCCGGATACAGATTCAGGGCTGACCGAGAAACCAGCAGAAGCACCGGCCGCATACCAACCTTCTCCTATAGTACTGCCGTACCCGGAAATCACAGTTAAATAATACTGACTGCTCCAATTTGCTCTAATACTCTTTGCCTCATTCATGGTCAATGAACCAGAGGAAGCAGATCCCGAATAATCTCCTGTCCAATTTATCAAGCTATGCTTTGCTCCGGTTCTGACATCAGGTGTTGTCACAGAGAAATCTGCTGTGCCACCATCATCATACCAACCAGCACCTTGAGGATAACCGTAAGCAGAAGAAATTGACAATTCATACTGAGTTGTAAAAACTGCTGTTACAGTCTCATCAGCTGTACCTGTAGTATATGTATGAGCTGCACTACTTCCATTACTCCACGAGGAGAACTGATATCGTTTTCCAGTGCCATCGTTTTGCATTGTCTCTACTGAGAT
Source organism: bacterium (assembly GCA_023139105.1). Lineage (GTDB taxonomy): Bacteria > Zhuqueibacterota > QNDG01 > QNDG01 > JAGLOF01 > JAGLOF01. Next base: position 83,585 of record JAGLOF010000052.1, on the reverse strand, counting down.
ACTATGAGTGCTGCCTTCATACCAGGTAAATGTTTGCATAGAAGTATATGCTGTGCCGTCAACCACAAATTCTACTCCGGCAGGAGTTGTTAAAAAACTAATTTGATGACTCGGCAGCACCAGCACAGTTATACCCGCATCATCTGCAGATGAATTTGTCAGAGTAATATCCACAGAAGCGGTTCCATTGCCTTCATCCTGAAAATCGATATGCAATACATCTCCGGCACTCCAACCAGCTGCAAAATTACCACATTGAACATACCACTGCCCGGTACCGGCATTATAGCCACACCCCAGAGACGAAGCTGTAAGAACATCAGCACTTCTTCCAACAATGTATGCTGAAAAAACGACACTCGCAGGATATGAATCATCATAATAGCGGATTGTTCCATAGGCTGTATGTATTGTTCCGGCTCTGGATTCAACGAGCTGAAAGAACAGACTTGTTAGCAACAATGCTCCGGCCACAACTTTATATATATTTTTAAACATACTTTGCTTCCCTTAAATAGATATTTGCAAATAATCCACAGACCACTGTCATGATATTATCTTAAAAATACAGTTCTCAATTTTTTAACCGAATCATCAGTCTTTAGTATTAAAAGATAAACACCGCTGGCTACTATATTATCACTGTCATTACGTCCATCCCAGTTAATCTTATAACTACCGGCATCCTTTTGGCTACTGGCGAGCGAACGCACTCTCTGACCACCGATATTATAAACCTCCAGTTGAACATGAGTAGCTTCCAACAATAAATACTCAATCACAGTTTCCTGTCTAAATGGATTTGGATAGTTCTGAAACAATATACTTTTATCCGAAAATTCAAATTGTATTTCTTCGGCATTATCAGCCGGTTCATTTGTCAATATTACTTCTATGTTCTCTTTAATCTCACCATCAAGGGCATTCAACTCAACACATAGGATATCACCTGCACGCCAGGCCGATATGAAAGATCCGCATTGTACTGTCCAATAATTTTCATCGATATCGGTAGAATTTAGATTACCACTGAGTATCTCGGCCGGACGGGATTTGATAAACGCTGTTACAGTAATACCTGAAAACTTCTCCATGTTTGCAACATTGCTAAATTTACCCCATACTAAATGTGGTACGCTGCTGCCTGCCCTGTTTTTTGCTACATAACTTTCAGCAACAATTCTCTTGGGAGTACCGCTGCCCGGCCATATAGCACCGGCTGTCATATTAACATAATACGGGTAGCCCGGTTCTACATCGAAATCGGTAAAACTCAATCCCGGAACATATTGCTCATATCCCTGTTCAGCAACATTCCATATTGCCACACTGTTACATGCAGGAATATCAGCCATTAATTCAGATGCTGTTGCTATATCTGTCTTATCCAAAGGCAGCATAATTCCATTAAAATCTGTCGTAGTAGTTGTTATAAGGTCAAAAACAGGTACAGCCGGTGCGCCCAATTGAGTGAACAGCCCGCCTGTAGTTACATTTGCATAATATGGATGCCCTGGCTCAACTGGAAAATTTGTAAAAGAGAGGCCGGGAACATACTGTACGTAGAGCTGTGTTGCCGCCTCCCACATGGCAATGCTGTTACATCCGGGAATAGTATTTAATAAGTCCTCTGCATTTACTATACCCGGTATTATTAAAGCCGTACATATTTCATTAAAATCTGTAGAAGCCGTTGTCTCCAAAGCATATTGAAACTTGCCTACAATATTAGATCCTTGAGAATCCAGGCCATTGACCCCTTTCGCATAACACTTAAAATATATATTCTTTTCCGGAGAACTGAGACAGTCATCAAAGTCATCAGAATATGATGCCTCCCCTATCCAGCGAATTGTATCAGTAGCAATTTCAGGAAAGGTTACATCAGAAGAACTGATAATCGCATAACTTGCAATAGAACTGGCACCGCCATCTTCATCAAGAAGAACAGGGCTCCATGATAATTTCAATAAATCATTATTACGTTCAACTATCAAATCAGAAATAGATAGAGGTGGAGAACCTGATATCACAGTAGTGCCCGAAGATTCAACAACTGTTATTAATGTATCTGCAGGGATACAATTCACACGTTGCAAAGTCCCGTTTGGCCAATGAATAAACATACTATCAACTTCAACACTTGTACCCAGTCCAAATTCAACTGGTAGCGTGTCCATTTTATATCCATCACCGCCACGCACCATACGCATTTGTTGTTTTCCGTCTGCATATATTTTTACTTGTGCCCCAATTCCACTCCTATTACTTGCCACCCCTTCTAGTTTGACATGCAACCAATGATTATCACCACTCATATTTTTCATTAATGTTGTCAGCATTGCCCCACCATCACCACGGGCAAAGAAAATGTCGAGATATCCGTCATTATTATAATCACCCACTGGAGCTGACCAATAAAAACGACTGTTATAATATAGATTTGCATCACTTGCAACATCTATAAAGGACTCACCATTCCGGTTCATAAACATCATATTACGGCCATTTTTTGCCAGTGCAAAAATATCAATAAAACCATCATTATTAAAATCACCAATCGACAAACCCATTCCATAGGGTGACTCTTGTATGTATACATTGAGCCCAACTGCTAATGAGACATCAGAAAATGTGCCATTACCATTATTTTCACACAACTTACTGGGATAACCACTCGCACCTCTGGCAAAAAGGTCCATTAATCCATCATTATTATAATCCAAAAATATTGCTCCGCTATAAAACGGATCATTAGGGATACCAATATTATTATCTTCATGAAAAGTACCATCATTATTATTGATCAATATTACTGGATTAGCACTGCCCATACTTGGAAAATAAATATCAATATCCCCATCATTATCAAAATCAGCGTAAGAAAGACTGGTATCACTATCTCTATCAAATCTTACATTAGCCTGAACACTAACCTCCTCAAACGAGCCGTCACCATTATTTCTATAAAGATAAGTAAGAGCATCACTATCGGCCAATAAATCTACATGGCCATCATTATTATAGTCAAAAAAGGCAAGTACACGACCTCTATCTATATTGCCTAAACCACAAAACGATGTACCATCGTCAAATGTCCCATCTCCATTATTAACATATAATAAGGGCGACCATATACCCATTGCAATTAACAGATCCAGATCACCGTCATTATCATAATCAGCAGCAGCCATACCCTGTGCACTGGTATTATATCCTTGTACTCCTGCAAATATTGTGTTATCAATAAAAGTGCCATCACCATTATTTTTAAATAATACATGCGGCTGCTCACCTATAGAACTAACACTAAGATTATGGACAACAAATATATCAACAAATCCATCGCCATCATAGTCAAACATCCCCGAACCATGAATGTTTCTCAAGGTAGTCGTCGAAGTTACATCTCCAACATCCTGAAACAAAATAGCTTGTTGAGCTGAAGCACTACTCAACATACCTAAAATTAAAATAAATAACTTGTACATAATTTTTTCATTAAAACTCTTCATGATTACCTCCAGTCGTACATACTAACTGAACATTTAGCCGTGTACTTTTACAAAATTTTTAACTGCATTTATGGATTAATAGACAATTACTATAAACAATATCCCAATATCATTATAATTCTAACTCATTAACACAAATTTTTGTCATACGCACATCAAGATCAGGATGAATAGTTCTAGTCCAGCGAAAAATCTTCTTAACAATAGTTCCAATCACCGGAATTGACTTCATATCATCGGCAAATCTGACAAAAGTATGATCATAATCAAAAGGCGGGAGTGTATAATTATAATCATGAAATTCCTGATACCGATCAACAAATCCAAAACGCTTGACAAGCATTTCAGGAGATTGTGATTTGAACTGCCGAATCATTGAAATCTTTGTTTCGAGGTTCTCCTCAGACATTTGCAGCATATGTACCGAATCATTTAAAACAGGTTCTGGTGCATAATTAAATCCCAATCCCGGAACAAATCTCAGCAACATTGCCATAATTTTCTCTGGTGTAGAGCGCAATGAGAAATAAAAATTGTATTCTGGTGATTCATAGACTCTACCTGCAAACGAACATCGCTCAATAGCTTTTGCTGCACAATAATTGGTTACATCATGCTGATAATTGCCCCCTTCATATAGCGGAATAAAAATTATCTGAGGCGATGTTTTAATTATCTCTTTTTCAATAAGCCTTGAACACTCTAAAATCTCTTGAGGATGTAAAAAATCTTGTCCCTTACGAAATGGCAAAAAAACAATCTGGGATTCATCAACATTAATCACCTTCCACGCAGCTAATGCTTCATCAAGGCGATATCCGGGGTCATCCTCATGTCCGCCGGTTGTATATAATATATTAACTTCACCTCCACATTGCACTGTCTCTATAGCATATCCACCTGCTATTGCAACGCAATCGTCCGAATGTGGTGCAATTATGAGAATGTTCTCACCATTAGCTTCAAGCCACGTATAATGCCTGAATCTGTTGTAAAACCATAATCCTGTTACAGCTATAGCAATTCCGGTATAAAACAATAATACCGTCCAAAATAGCACCGTCACCAATTCTCCACTTTTTAACTGCTTGTAAATTATCATTAAAAGCAGAAATAGGATGAACCACGTAAAAACCTTATTTATTGACATTCGCTTCATCTGAGTATCCAGTATCAACTAATTTCTAAATATTAAAAAGTGCTAATTCAGAATAATTATTTTGAATATCGGCAGCAGTGAGACTATCAGATCTGTACAATCTTGGGTTCTGCAATTCACGAAGAATCGATATAGGGGGAACAACACCTTCAAGGTATCGTATATCAACAAAAATTGCCAACACCTTTAATTTTTTACATATTTGCCATCTTATCTCTTCAATTTTATCTGCAAAGTACGCGCTATTGCCGACATATAGTATCTGCCCAATCAAATAAGGTGCCTTTTTACGCACTAATGAATTCAAGATCAAATAACAGCTCTGCCCATTGGATTCAAACAGAAAATGCACGCAATTCAAATTTTCATGATCTTTGAATACTACCTGTTCATCACCCTTGAGCTGGGAAGCGATATATGCTTTATCCGTATGACATTTAACTGATTTAAACAATGTTAACAAGCGGGTAACAGGCAATAAAAAACGATAATGAGTTTCAAATATATTAAATCTGGCTTTTAGCAGAAAAGCCGCAACTTCGTCGGAAGCTGTATAATCTGTAATTGTATATTCCAACATCTTCAGTACCGGCAACAACAAAAACAGACTCCTTGAGCGATAGGCTTCATCCACAATCCAGCTAGTCAAATTACATGTTGGAATCAGCCGTCCTTTATGCGGAATCTGACTGAATATCAAACCCAGGAAACCAACTACACAATCATCATCGGTCATCATATAACCGACGAAATCTTCCTTACCATTAAACTGATTTTTAAATAATGCCCGACGCGTTTCCTTATCAATATATTGATTATTAAACCCGACAAGAACAGGAGACACCCTATCAAAATCATCAGCATATGCTTTACTTATTGAAATCATTTCAATTAAATCCCCATAATACTAATCAAGCAATTGCCTCTCACGCACACACCGGGGCACATCATCGGAATCGATGAGAATTTCAGCCGGTGTAGGATGAGAGAGAAAGCGCTGAGGGCTTGCCGTAAACGCATAACTGCCCGAATTCCAGAAGACAATCAGGTCTCCGATTTCCGGTGAACTGAGCATAACATTATCACCCATCACATCAATAGAAGTGCAAAGAGGCCCGACCAATGTTACTTTTTCCATCTTACCAGAGGGCGTTGACACATTACTGACTTTAAAATTTTTTCTAATAACCTGGCCGAAATTACCACTAGCAGCAAGGTGATGATGCATGCCACCATCAAGAACACAGTAAATACGCCCTCTCGATTCTTTTTTATCCACAATTCTTGCCATGTAAATCCCGGCAGGAGCCATTATATAACGTCCAAGTTCCAAGATGGCGTGTAAATCCGGAAGGCCAACATCATCAATAAATTCCTTCATTATCTCTGATAAATCAGAAGCCAGTGCATTGCCATCCAGAGCTTCCTGGCCATCATAATATGGAATTCCAAATCCGCCGCCCAGATTGATTTTTTTAAGCGGGTATTTAAATTCAATGATAATTCTCCTGGCAATCTCCAGAGTATTTTTCACATTTTCAATGATTGTATCGGCATCCAGACACTGCGTACCGGCATAAACATGCAGCCCCGTTAAAATACAGCTGGATGTCTTTTCAAATGCCTTGAAAAACAATGATAAATCTTCTTCATTTACTCCAAACTGAGATGATTTGCCGCCCATTTTAATAGCAAATGCCCTGAACAGACGTTCCGGATTGATACGTACAGATACATTGGCCTTCAATCTAAGATCAGTGGCTATCAATTCAATGCGATTCAGTTCATTGATCGATTCGATACTTATGGAGCCGGTTCCGGATTTAATAGCAAGCTCAAGTTCTTCATTACTCTTACCAGGACCAGCAAAACTGAAGTGCTCGGGATTACACCCTACATCCAGAGCCCGCTGTAATTCCCCTCCCGAACTGATATCAAAACCATCTACACTGTTCTTTAACAACGCTAATAAATGAGGATTGGGATTTGCTTTCACAGCATAATACAATTGAATTGACGGATTCAGGCGCACTCTTAATTCTCTGATTCTCTGCAAGGTAGAACCAGCATGATAGAGATATAGAGGCGTCTTGAATCTATCGGCGTAATCTCCCAGTGCTATGTTGTTAAACGCCGGATTCTCATAAATATTTCCCGAATTATTCATGAGCTTTGTACTCCATCAATATTTTATTCCTATCAATCTTTCCGTTGGGTGTAAGGGGAAATTGCTCCAGAACTACCACGTCATCAGGGACAAGATAGAAAGGGCCATTTGCCCGGCAATACTTCAATATTTTAACCGGTGTTAAGTCGCCCCCGGTCATCTGAACAAACACGCGTAGACAATTATCATCCTCACCTTCATAACCGACTGCAACACATTGATTTATACCATCAATTTGTGACAATAATTCTTCTACCTCGGAAGGACTGACCCTATATCCCTTGGTCTTGATCATATGGTCTTTCCGGCCAACATAATATAAATACCCCTGCTCATCTCTGCGCACTATATCACCGGAATAAACAACCGTTTCCAGATGCAGATTTGTATTGCTTAACAATGGATTCGGCCTGAATACTTCAGCGGTTTTTTCAGGATTATTCCAATAACCTTTTGAAATAAGTGCACCCCTGTGAATCAATTCACCCTCTTCATCCGGCTCGCACTCTCTGCCGTCATCATTGATCACCATTACATCCACATTAGGCACAGCCTTGCCAATGGATTCCGGTCTCTGTTGGATTTCATCGGGATGCAGATATGTTGAACGGAAAGCCTCTGTCAATCCATACATAAGATAAATTTGAGCATTTGTGAACAGTGCTTCTAGTTTTCTGACAATGGTAACAGGTACCTTACCACCGGTATTTGTAATGACCCTGATATGAGAAAGATCGTATTCCGAGGTAACTTTTGTCAACTTCGGATTAAATAATTTTGCCCATATCGGCGTCATGCCGGCAAATACCGTTATCTTCTCCTTATCAAGAACCTTCAATAGATCATTCGGCATAAAAAACCGGTGAAGCACCAGAGTAGCCTGCATATGAAGCATATTAAAGAATTGATTAAATCCATAATCAAAATTAAATGGCAATGTTCCCATCATGCGGTCATCTTTCCGAAGCCCCGTATATTGACTGACAATTCCAGCTCCTTCAATGACATTACGATGCGAGATCACAATGCCCTTGGGCATACCCGTAGACCCTGATGTATAGATTATATGAGCAGTATCATCAGATATTCCGGACGGCAGGGTCTCTATAACCGGTAATGATTCATAATTCCCATCAAACGCCCTCACTGCACCGTAACTATTATCTCCATCAGCATCAAAGATCAGAATTCGTTCAACTTTACAAGCAGAAAAAACTTGCTCAAGCTTCTTTAAACGTAGATTAGTACCAACAACTGTTTTAATTTCACAATCATTTAAAATATAGATGATCTGTTCAGATGACAGTATTGGATTAATTAGCACAAGCACTGCGCCTGCATAATATACTCCCATGAGAGCCACAACCTGATCCATTGACTTATCCATTACTACGCCAATGTGATCACCGGACGTGACACCCATTTGCAGTAACGCGCCTGCTATTCCCATGGCGCGCATGCGCAATTGGCTGAAAGTAAGAGTCTGATCCTTCTCCTTCAGACATATCTTGTCCGGCACAGATTGGCAGCAACTCTCAAGTAAATGTGGAATTATCTCCGGAGTCATCTAATCATTCCCTGTATTTTACTTAACAAGCAATTCAGCTATGGAATTAATTGTTGAGAAATTTTCCTCTGTTATCTCCTCAATATCCAACTCATTACCTGTTTCAGTCTCGATATAAGTGAGAAACTCAACTATTCCGAATGAATCCAGCAGACCGGAATCAAAAAGATTTTCATCATCTGCCGGTGTATGATCCTGATTTTCAATAAAAAATTGTCTCAATTGACCTTTTAATTTTTCTTGCACTCTAAACCTCTTTCATACATCTTGACACCGCTTATTTTATCGAGCAAATTTAAATTGACCTTAAACACGGCAGCAGCTCATCTTATCATTACTTAAGAACACTAAACCAAACCTCACCTCTATTTTCGGTTACATATCCTAATTCAGTTAAATGAACCATTACACGATCAAAATCCGGACCTTCAACAGATTCAAATAGAATTCGCGGAATCCGTAGGGCCATACTAGCATCAATCGATTCTATTATTTCAATTTCTGCACCTTCACAATCCAATTTCAATAAATCACATTTTTTTTCAGGAGTCATCTCCAATACAGATTTAAAATCTATGATCTCAATATCTATTGCTTTATCAGTGTAGGAGATATCGTATATGCTATGACCACCTATATTATTGGAATGGATATTTAGAGATGCAGTCCGATCTCTTCCGCCCACTCCTTTTTGAAAATGTTGAATATTTTCTAAATGATTAATCTCTATAGTTTGCTGCAACTTTTCATAATTTGGCGGGAATGGCTCAAAGCAAAACACCTGAGCTTTTGGCCATAATTGTTTTGCCCGCAATGTGAATAACCCCGTATTTGATCCTACATCAATAATTACAGGTTCCTCCACATCCGGAAGCTCTACATCGTAACACTTTTCCACAAAAATTTCTTTATAAATATACAACGACATGAACTCATGAATCTGACAAATACTGCCATCTACCAACGTAAAGTTGACAGGCTTCTTATATAAACCTGGCAAAAACTTGGTGATTATGGCTTTAGGGTATGCCCACGGAAATTTCAAAACCTCTTTATGATGATTGTGAGCAATAAAATCACTCAATTCACCCAATGTCCACCTTGTTCTCCATCCACTCATTTTTTATAATCTCCTCAAACTATTAGAAATGGAAACTAAAATTAAATTCTCCTCAACCCGCCAAAGGATGATGTCGCCATTATTCAAATAATTGTATCTCAATTAACAAACCATCCCTGCATATATCCTATTCTTAATCCGCCTTTTTCTGAATTTGCACTAATCTCAGCCACGGCAGCCTTGAGATTGTTATCTGCTGGAAAAGATTTAACTCATGCATATTAAATACACGAAGTAAAAATATAAATAATATGTATGCTGGAATAATAATGACAAATTGCGTAAATCCATGCAATCCCTGTATCCCCAAGTATATAGGGACGCAAGCTGCAGCTGCAACAAAGGGTTTATAAATAAACTGCCATTGCGATTTTCGCAATAATTTTTTCTCTATTAAAACCCGCACATAAAAAATTATAGCAAAGTAATCAGTTGCTACAGTAGCAATTGTTGCACCGATAACTCCCCAAAAAGGAATCAATGCCAGATTAGCTATCGCATTAAATCCACTACGGCTGACAGATATTGCCATCTCCCTTTTTTGTAAGTCAATGGCAACAAGTGTATTACCAAACATATAACGTAAATATGACGGTATAATAGTTATACCCAACAGTATAAGAATGATTGTTGTCTTCTCATAACCATCGCCATAGATAAGATTCACAAGCGGTTTAGCAATAATTATAGTTCCAATAGTAACCATCACACCCATAATCAACATATATTTGAACACTTTATCAAAAAGCGTAAAAACACGTTCACTCGAGACCAGATGTCGCGCAGCCATCTCAGGATAGGTTACTTCTGTGAGTATATTGGGAATAAACCAAAGTCCCTCTAAAATCTGACGTCCTGCCTTATACAAGCCGACTTGAGCAAAAGACCCCATTAATGATAACATGACAACATCAATATGGTCATATACACGCCAAAATGCCGATTGAACAACATAGATAGTCGATCCACGGATCAATTCAATACCAATGTTCAATTGTGGTCTTATTAAAATACGATGACCAGCACGTTTAAGTGTGTACATTAAAATTAATACACTGATCAATCTGGACAGAGCAAGTATAGCGGCTACAAAAAATATATCCCTTTTCAATATCAGCACCGGAATACCAACTAATAACAAAAACAGGCGCTCGGCATTCACAGCAAGTGTATCATAATGAAAATGTCCCAGTGCCTTAACAGAAGCACGCAACACCAGCCCCAAACAGCGAAGAGTTTCAGCACAAAAAACCAAAGCCATAAGCAGGCGAATTTCGTCTGAATAACGCCCTTTTAAAAGATATGCAGCCCCCATACATAGACCAAAACAGAAAATCGCAAATAACAATTGAATATATAAAGCATGCCCTACATATATGCCGGCCTTTTCATGATGCCGAACTATAATTTTAGTAATAGAATAAGTAAAACCAAATAGAACCAATATTGTAAAAAGACTCACAAAACCTATTGCAGTACTGAATTTTCCATACTCCACAACACCCAAATAACGAGCCGCCATAATAAAAAAAACCGATGTCATCAGCAAGCTTAATTCAGAGAGCGTACTGAAAAAAGTATTTCCAACAATCTTTTCACTTGAAGCTACTTTAATATTTTTATTAGTGCTATTCATTAATTTCAAACACTTCTTCTATTTTTGCAACCATATTACTACCTGAATACTTGCTAAACATCAACTTTCTGGCATTATCTCCATACCGGCCTGCAAGAACAGTATTGCTCAACAACAGTATAATTGCTTCCGAAAGTTGTTTTGAATCTCCCTGTTTAACAAAAATACCCGTTTCCTGATCTGTTAAAAACTCAGGTATACCACCTACCGGAGGTGCAATAATTGGTATTCCGGCTGCCATCATTTCCATAAGGGATATTCCCAATGTCTCAACTTTTGAACATGAAAGGCCAATGTTAAGTAATGATGTAATCTTCTCAATATCGGAACGAAAACCCAGAAACTTAACATTATCCGCAATCCCTAAATCAGAGCTCATCTGTTCCAAGGGTTCCCTGAGCGGTCCTTCACCAATAATTAAAAAATACGTATTTGGACATTTTTTTAGCACATCAGGAACAGCCGATATCAAAACTCGATGATCTTTTACCTCATTGAGATTTGCTATAATTCCAACACATTTTGAATCCGGAGACAATTGTAGTTCTTCTCTGATTGATGCCGTATCAGTAATCTGCCCAAATTTATTTAAATCAATCCCGTTAGGCACAACTGAAAAACTATGTTCAGGAATTTTCAACTCCCGCATCATTAGTCTTCTCAAAAAATCCGAAGGCACCTGAACACAATCAACTTTATGAAGAAAGTATCGATCCAACATTTTCAATGGGGCCGGATACATGCCCTTGACGATGGTATCCGATGCACGAATGATCCGTTTCACCCCGCCGCGACGTCCGGCCAAGGGTCCCAAAAAAGTCCCGGCTCCCATAGCCATAAAGTAGAGGACATCCACAGAATAATCTTTTAGAACCTGGGCGATTTGTCCGACAAGTCGGATATCAAACCTACCCTTCATGGGCAAGGCCACTGTTTCTACACCATCCCACTGAAAAAATTGGCGATGCGCTTCCATGACATCCCGATGACGCGCCTCTGCCTTGTAATCCGGATACACCAGTATCACCGTTAACTTAAAACGTTCACGATCCAGATGCCTTGCCAACAAATCCAGCTTTACTTCATATCCACCTATGTTCATGCTGGAAATCAGAGCGGCAATATTTATTTTTTTGTCTTTATTCTCTGCCATACTTATCTCACCAGCCATCTGGCAATAAACCAGTACAGACTAAAAAACCCATTCATTATCTTCATACCCAGGCGGACAATTGCCGACGCTCCCGCCTGTCCCAGCATATCTGATCCTCTGCCCGAGAGCAACGACCGGTCGCGGCGAACCTTGACCGCCTGAACCCTTTTCCGTTTTTTCAAGATCGACGGCAACGAAGTGATCACCCACCACCCGCCTCGGAGGCACGCGCCCAACTGGCCTTTCAGGGCGAAGAAAAATGTAATCGCCAGTTGATAGAGCAAAAAAGCCGGCATCAGGACGATGAGCGTCCACCAGTGATAATTCTTTAAAACGAACCACCAACGGTTGCGCACCTGATAATCCACCCAGCGGAAGCCCTTCTTCTCCTGGGGATGGTAGACATGGGCACGGGGCACGATGGCGCAGGTGAAACCCGCCGCCGTCATGCGGAAACTGTAATCACCATCTTCCCAGCCGAAGAGGAAGTCTTCATCAAAACCGCCGATATGCTGAGTCTTCTCCTTACTCACCAACAGTGCGCCGCCCGGTCCTGCTTCGACTACCTCCGGTTTTTCCCATCCGCCCTGATGCATAATCCCTGCGCCTATGAACTGCACATGGGTGCCGTTATACTGCAATACCGAATGGTCTTCCAGACCCCGGATCTGCGGCCACAATACACCTGCATCCTCAAACTTGTTCCATGCCGACGTCAACTCATCAAGCATATTTTCTTTTAAAACGATGTCGCCGTCCAGCAGGAGCACAAGCTCAGTGGTCGATTCGGCCACAGCGCAATTGCGTGCAGGGTTGGGGCCATTGTTCTCAGCCATGCGAACAAACCGCACTTCCGGATAGTTTTCCTCGACCCACGCCGCTGTGTCGTCCGTAGACGCATTGTCGACTACCATAACTTCAGCTACTGCCGGATAGCTCAATGCCATGACCGAATCCAAAGAAGCCTTCAGCCGATCTTTACAATTATAACAGATCAGGGCGATGCACACCGGCGGTGTCTCGACTTCCGGTAATTCACCTTTTCTACGATTTATAATTTCGATAGGACTGCCTCCGGCCACTGCGAACTTGGGAATACGTCGGCTCACCGGAGAGTTGGCCGCGATGATCGCATGGGCACCGATATCCACACCGTCGAACACAGTGACATGAGCACCCAGCCAGCCTCCCGGCCCTATGCGTATGCCCCGGGACTCACGTCCTTGATCAAGCACAGGCACATTGGGATCATCAAACTTGTGTGTGCCGCCCACCAGATAAACAAAGGATGCGACAAGTTCGGCCTCGCCGACTCGGACCAGGCTGGCCGAAAAAATATGCACATAACTGGAGAGGTTGACCCTGTCCTCCAGAATAATATCGCCGTTCTTACAGTTCAGAATAGTGCTTTTTCCAACGAACACGCCGTCGCCCAGCCAGATGCCGCGGTTGTCCTGCCCCTTGGCGTCCAGCAGCACACCGTCATCGATAATCACGTCATCACCGATGAAAATCTTATGCGGATGGCGGATCGTCACGCCCTTGCCAAAGGTCACATTGCGGCCCACTTTACCCAACATGTTACGATAGACTTTGCTGCGAAGCAATATTCCGACAGCGCCGGGCATATCGCCCAGAACACCTATGACCATCTCAAATTTCATGAGGCCCAACAGGCTACGCCGGCCCAGAATCAGGTCCATGTATTTGCCCAGCTTGCCGCCGGACCCGCCGACCGTTTTCTGAATCTCGATGGTCTCTTCTTTGGCTTCGCGACGCTTCACGAAATCAAATCCTCAGATTTATACCAATCCGCCGTTTTTGACAGACCTTCTTTCAAATCCACCTGCGGATTATAATTCAACAACCTCTTTGCCTTGTCGATGACAAATGCCCTGTCCTTGGTAAAAAAGTCGACACGCCGCCGATAGATGGGCGGGTCGATCTTGAAGGGACGGCAGACCGTCTCGCAGACAGCCCCGGCGATGAGCACCGGCCACACTGGAATGTGCATGCCCGATAGCTTCACCTCCAGCACATCGGCGATGGTCTGAGCCAATTCGTTCAAGGTGGTGTAACGCCCGCCGGCCAGGGTGATGACCTCACCCTCAATGGAGGGCGTCTCGCCCATGAGCCGTATACCTTCGACAAGGTCATCGATATAGGTCAGATGGTAGAGTTTCTCACCGGAACCGAACATGCGGAATTTCCCTGAACCGATAAATTTGAACAGCTTCAGGAAGCGCGTATCACCGGGGCCGTAAATACCAACCGGACGGAATACAGCACCTGACATATTTTCTTTTTTAAAAAAGTCCAACGCCAGCAATTCGCCCTGCAACTTGGATTCCTGATAGTAGTCACCCGGCTTGAAAGGATGCTCTTCCGTAGCAGGCGGATTGCTGATCTCGCCCTGTACGCCGACAGTGGAACAATGGACGAAACGCTGTACACCCGCAGCCTTGGCAGCTTTGAGTAAATGACGCGTGCCTTCTACGTTGACATCGAAAAAGGTCTGCCGGGGAATATTCTCCTCTCGGTAAACAGCTGCGATGTGATAGACAATCTCCACACCCTTCACGGCCCGGGCCAGGGAGTCCGCGTTCAGCAGATCACCGCGAGCGATGGCGATGCCAGCTGCCTCTAACGCCGAGGTGTCTTTCCCCTCACGCGCCAGGGCGATCACATCATTACCTTTTGCCTTTAAATGCCGGGCCAGATGGCCGCCGGTGAATCCGGTGGCGCCGGTGACGAATACTTTTTTACTCATAGACTAATCTCTCAAATATTTAAGACTCGATACCGGAATACCCAAAAGGCGTTTGCGCCTGATAGAGTCACACTCCCGGCAGGGCGAGTCGATCTGATTTATATTTTTTGATAGCATCTGGCGACGAAGTTGCCGGATACCCTCACTATTAAACAATTCTTTCAACGACTGATCTTTTACATTGCCGTACTCAATCTTGGCGAAAAAGTCATGGGGACAGCTCCCCGTCTTGCCGTCCCAGCAGATCACCAATGCGTGCCATGGAAATGTACACGGCGAAAACGACACCGTCTCCCCGGTCTCCAAAGACACATTTCCCGCCCAGTTGTGAGGCGGTTTAATGATGAGCCGGTCAAGGCCTCTTGACTTTAATCCGTGGACGAAAGCCTCCCTGGCCGCTGAATCCTGACGCACAGCATCAAAGTCGATGACTTCCATCACCGCACGCAGCCTGGCCACGCCCCGCTCACGGCGCATCTCCAGAAAGCGATGAATATTACCCAGCGTCCGTTCAAAATTGGCACGCACACGGATGGACTCATAGGTCTGTGCCGTGTACCCATCGAAAGAAAATGAGATCAGGCGCAGTCCCGATGAAAGCAGCTTTTCCGACAGCGCTTCCGTCAGCGTGGTGCCGTTGGTGTGGAGCTTCACCTTCATGCCGGCGGCATCGGCGTAGCCAATCATCTCCGGCAACTCCGGATGAAGCGTGGACTCGCCCCGGTGGTGCAGGTTGATGTCGTGGACGAAGTCTTTGGCCTCATCGATGATCTGCCGATAGAGTGCCATATCCATGAAACCAAGGTCCGATTCAGGGAAATCCTTGTTGGGACACATGGTGCAGGCCAGGTTGCATCGGCTCGTCGGCTCCACCCACAGACGATAGGGTGCATAATTTACAGCCTCACGACGGAGCAGGCCGTAATTCCAGGTAATCTGCGCCAGCCGGCCCAGTGCCTTGCGATGTTGCCATGGACTCCGCACCCGCTAAATCCCGAAATAGCGAGACCGCGTGGACTCGATCTCTTTGGCGATACGCGATTTATTCCAGTCCAGCTCACTGCCCATAATTTTCGCAACAGCCTTCAGCGTCTCATCGCCGGGATACTCGCCGGAGCCCAGATCCGTACGCCGGAGGATGATATCGGCCAATGTCACGGCCATCTCCTGACGAACCGAATGTACAATTTCTGCTTTCAGTACTTCTGCTGATCCGGGGACGATATCCAACAGATCCGACGGATAGGACAGAAGCGAATATGCTGCAGTGCCATAACATTTAGCCAGATGTTCTGCCGAGCCTGCCGGTGCCTTACTCTTCACATCCGAGGCAAAGGATTCAAATGAATCAATTTCTCCGCCGTAAAGCCTGGTACTGGCAGTAGCACATGATTTCCATGACCCACTGATAGTGTGCGCTACACGATCGATGGCCTTCATGGCCACGTCACGTGCCGTGGTATATTTCACGCCAGCCAGCGTTATCAGTCCTTCAGTACCGCTGCCGGCATGAGCAAATTTATAATGTTTACAGAGGTTCACTTCACCGGTTTCCGGATTCACGCCGTCCATGGGCAGGAAGCCCTTGTGGACAAATGTCACCTCATCAATACTAATGGGATCACCGGGATACCCGGCGTTGACCTCTTTTAAGAAAGCTTCGACTTCTTCACGCGTCACCGTCATTTTATCGGGATCACCGATATAGGGCCTATGATAGGTGCCTATGATGGTATACTCCCGCCACGGAGAGACAAAGAGCACATGCCGCCCCTTATTGGTTCCGCCGCCGGGCAGCGTATACTCGTAAGGCGCCGTGATGCCCGCTGCATTGCCTTTTAGTAAGTGACGTTTGACGATAATATTCATAGCCGTGGAGAGTTTGAACAAATCCTTTTGATCGGCCAATTGCTCCACCCAGGCACCGGATGTATTCAGCACCGAGCGGGCCTTGATTTCAAATTCCTCACCGGTGAGACTGTCTTTCACCTTCACACCGGCGGCCCTGCCGTTTTCTTCAATAATGCCGAGAGCCTGCACATAATTTGCCGCGATGGCTCCACGTGAGACCGCAGACTGCACATAGGCCAGTGTCAGCCTTTCGGAGCTGTAGACCATGGCATCGGTCCATGTAGCGGCACCATTGACTCTGGCGGGATCGATGCCCGGTACGCGTTTGAGACATTCTTCACGGGAGATCACCTTGCCGTTGGGCAGATGCTTCTGCGTATCCATGCCGATGTTGCGGTCACAACTGAGCACATCATTGGCCATCAAACCGGCAAACATCACCTCAGGCCCTTTCATGAAATGACCATAAGTGGGCATAGCCACAGGCAGTGGATGGACAAGATGCGGGGCTATTTTCATGAGAATTTTACGCTCACGCACTGATTCCCGAAAACGCTTGAGATCCAGTGTCTGCAGATAGCGCAGCCCGCCGTGAATGGTCTTCAAACTATTGGACGATGTGGCACCGCCAAAGTCGCCTTTTTCGATAAGTGCCACTTTCATGCCGCGCAATGACGCGTCCCACGCTGCGGCGCAGCCGTAGATGCCACCGCCAACAATGACCACATCAAAAACCGTATTTTGCAGTGCTTTCAAATCTCTCTTCATATCATTCTACCTCACTGCCTTATTGGCAAAGGCCATGAGATGCCATCCCCAGCGACGCACCAGCGGACGGGGAATCAAGTTGAACGTGCCGACGAAAAAGGTATTGAAGAGCAGTCCTTTCAGCCCGCCCTGCAACCGTGATTTCACAGGAAAACGTTCAGGCACAATCTTAACATCATCAAAATCAGTAAGAATTGTCTTGAACTCACCGATTGTATATTTATCCAGAACTGGTGCATCCTCATGCTCCAATTCTACTTTAAAAAACTTGGACATTATATTGAGCCAGCCCTGCCTGTTGTAGACCATACCGATGAACTGACCGCCGGGCTTCAGCACGCGATGGGCCTCACGGGCCATCTGCCGGGCGTCGGCCGTGTACTGCAACACACCGTGTACGTAGACCACATCGAAGCTGCCGTCTGCATACTCCAGAGCCTCTCCGTCGGCGACGACGAAAGTGCCTTTAAGGCCGCGTAGTTCAAAGTTTTTCCGAGCCAGGTCGATAGCAGTCTGCGAGAGATCAATTCCGGTCACGATAGCCCCACCAGCCGCAAACCGTGCCAGGTCGATACCCGCGCCGCAGCCAATCTCCAACACAGTCTTGCCCTTGAATGAGGAGAAATCCACCAACTCCGGCAGATAGCGCAACTTGTCAAAGCGGTACTCGTCCAGATCCTCGAAAAAACCCAGCGTACCGATATCATGCTTGACGATTTCCAGATCGTGGATATGTTCATTCCAGTATTGGCCGATGGCCTCTTTAAGTAAAGTATTGTCTCTCTTAGTCATGTATTATCCTATCTATTTTCAAGCTCAATTAACACATTGTGAAAAAATTTTTATATAGTTGAAATTCATTACACGATAAATCCTTGTTTTCTTGTCATTTCGACCGTAGGGAAAATCTTATAACAAACCTTTAACTACAAGATTTCTCACCCCAAAAAACGGGGTTCGAAATGACAGCTTTTAAAAAAATTAGCCAATAAACACAGTATACACTTAGCATAGTTTTACACAACGGATCAATCGTTTTTGTATTATTTCCGTGTATTCCGTGATCTATTAGCTCTTGTTCTTAATTGTTCTTACTTGCTCTTGCTTTTCCCTTTGCTCTATACTTTTAACTTTTGCCTTTTAACTTTTGCCTTTTTACTTAGTCAGATGATGTCCGTAATTATCCATCCACTGCTGAAAAACCATCAGTGCCCAGAGCTTATGGCTGTGATTATCCACGTTACGGCAGTGCTCATCCATGAGTTGCCCGACAAAGGCCGGATCGAACAATCCCTGTTCCCTCAGCCGACGTTCATCGAAGAGGGCTGTGGCCATGGGTTTCAACTCATCTTTGAGCCACTCCTTGATGGGGATGGAAAAACCCTGTTTCCCACGACGCTGCACCTCGATCGGCAGCTTATCCCAGAAGGTCTTCTTGAGGATGTACTTTGTGTCATAGCCGCGCATCTTTAAAGCTGGCGGCATACGGAACGCAAGTTCTACTACACGATGGTCAAGAAATGGTACGCGGGCCTCCAGTGACGGTACCATGGACATACGGTCTACCTTGACTAAGATGTTGTCTGTCAAATAGGTTTTGACGTCCACATAACCTGTGCGTGTAATATCATTCAAGCCTTCTACAGAGGCGGCGTGGCGACGGATGAAGTCGAAGCTGTCCGTGCCGGACAGAGCCTCCAGCGTGCCAGCCGAAAAGAGCCGCTGACGTTCCGATTCTGCCAGAAAAGTCATCCAACGCGTGTGTAGCAGTTCCTTGGGCAGCTCCGAACCTTGAATGAAACGTTTGAAGCTGTTGACCAGCCCCTTCTTCTGCGCCGTGGGCGGAAGGCGGCGGGCCAGCGCGCCGAATCCGTGACGCTTCACGACCTTGGGCAGCCAGTGGTAAATTGCCCGATCAAATTTATGGGCCTTGTACGTATCGTATCCGGCAAAGAGTTCGTCGCCGCCGTCACCGGAAAGCGCGACAGTGACGTTCTCCCTGGCAATCTGCGAAACCATATAAGTGGGAAAAACCGAAAAATCACCGAAGGGCTCATCCAACTGACGCATGAGCTTTTCAGTCAAATCCAGGGCATTGGCTTCTAAAATATATTCATGATGCTCTGTGCCGTACATCTCAGAGACGGCCTTGGCATATTTTAATTCATTGTATGAGCTTTCCTTGAAGCCGATAGTGAATGTCTTCACCGGCCTGTCGGTCAACCCGGCCATCAGTGCCACCATCACAGAGGAGTCGATACCGCCTGAGAGGAATGCCCCCAGAGGTACATCTGAGAGCAGACGCAGCTTTACCGCGTCTTGCAGCGTGGCCGAAAGTTCCTCACGGGCCTCTGCTTCGGACATAACGCCGTCGGTGGGTTCCAATGTCCAGTAAGGGACGGTGACGGTTCGGCCATTTTCCATGACCAGGGTATGCCCCGGCTCCAGCTTTCGGATCTCCTTAAAAATGGATCGCGGCGCGGGTATATATTCAAAAGTCAAAAAATTATTCAGAGCTTCAATATCCAGACTGAGCGAGAGGTCATCTGCCTCCAAAATAGCCTTAATCTCCGAGCCGAATACCAGTTTCTCGTCATCTTCATAAACATAAAGCGGCTTGATTCCCAGGCGGTCGCGGCCGAGTAGTAACCGGCGGGTTCCTGCATCCCATACGGCAAAAGCGAACATGCCGTTGAGCCGCTTGGCAACATCCCTGCCCCAGGCTTCGGCGCCGTGGAGAATAACTTCCGTGTCGGCCTTGGTCTTGAAGTGATGGCCCAGGCCTTCGAGGTCGCTTTTCACGGTCGCAAAGTTATAGATCTCGCCGTTGAAGACGATATGGACAGTATTGTCCTCATTGGCTATGGGCTGCTGGCCTGTGGAGAGATCTATGATGGAGAGACGACGCATAGCCAGCCCCGCCTGACCGGTGACGATGAGACCGTCCTCATCAGGTCCGCGATGGGTGATGGTGGCGTTCATCCGCTCCAGCATGGCCGCATCAGGCCGCCGCTGGGGATCTTTATAGATAATTCCGCAAATGCCGCACATGGCTAAACCTCTTTGCCCACAGCGCGGTTCAGGGCGCGGGTGAATTTCGCTTTGTAGGCCACGTAACTAAACTGAGATTCGGCCAGTGCGACTGCGGCTTTACTGATTTTATTTCGAAGTTGCGAATCACCAATCAATGTCAAGATGCCTTCGGCGTAAGACTGTGGATCGGGCTCCACCAGCATGGCAACGGAATCGTCCATGACCTGCGTGTGCGTCCAGAGGCGAGTGGCCACCATGGGCACACCCGAACGAAAGTACGCGTAAATTTTCAGTGGTGTGTTGGTGCCGCGGGTACGGGGTGAAAGCAAGATATCCGCAACACGGATATAACTGTTCACTTCGTTGGGACGGACCTGTCCGACAAAGATCATCCGGTCCAGGACGCCCGCCTCTTCAGCCATTTTTTTATAGTAGTCGACCTGGTCCCCGTGGCCGCCGACAAGGACGAAGATCAGTTTCTCATCTTCGGCCAGAGCCAGACGGGCAGACTGAATCAACATGTCCAGCCCCTGATAGGTTTCGAAGGTACCGGTGTAAAGCGCCACGGTCTTGCCGTCAAGATTCAGCTCTTGGCGAATGGCCTCGGAACGATCCTCCTCGCCAAACACCATGCCGTAATCCACCACATTTTCGATGAGTTCAGAGCCCTTTTCAGGCACCACCGTGAGCACATGATCCCGAAGGTCCGGGCAGATGGTGATGATGGACTCACTCTTCTTCAGCACCCAATTTTCCAGCACATCGAAGGTTTTTTTGAGTAGCTTTGAATTGCTGAACTTAAAATTGGAAAGCTGCTGCGGCAGGCTGGAGTGCATGTCGTAGAGATGCGGAATACCGAACCAGCGTGAAAACAGCGTGCCCCAGAAACCGGCTTCCTCATGGGTATGAATTAAGTCATATTTACCAGCCACAAGACGGCCGAAAGTCTTGTTAATGAGCAAAAAATCCAGGGGAATCTTCTTAATGGAAGGGCCGATTTTAATCTTTCGTATCCCAGGCACCGGCAGTGTACGCATCAAGTGCAGTCCGGGGAACTGAACATCCTCACCGATGGGATAGGTGAGCAGATCCACCTCATGGCCCATATCTGAAAGTGATTTAAGCCGACCAACCACAGAAAGGGGAGTCCCACGTGGTTCAAAAATCGGCTGCGGCGCGATCATTAAAATTTTCATAAAGGCAGTATTCTCTCTCTAATTCTGTATAAAACTATTGAGCACCATATCCAGTAAGAACAACAAAAAAAGTACGTACAAGGATTTTCAAATCCAACCATAGAGAAAAACTATCAATGTACTGGAGATCCATCTCCATCCAGGTTTCAAAATTAATATTATTACGTCCTGATACCTGCCAGATACATGTCAGACCCGGTTTCATAGACAGACGCCGGCGCTGCCAGCTCTCGTACATCTCAACTTCAGTCGGAATAGGAGGTCGCGGTCCCACAAGGCTCATATCACCCTTAAGAACATTAAATAACTGCGGCAGCTCATCAATAGAAAGTCTTCTCATAAAACGACCAAGTGAAGTAATTCTTGGATCAGATTTCATCTTAAATACAGGTCCATCCATCTCATTCTGTTTTGCAAGTCCCTTCAACTTCATCTCCGAACCCAGGAACATGGAACGGAATTTATATAAAGTAAATTTACGCCCATTGAGACCTGAACGTACCTGCCTGAAGAGAAGTGGTCCTTTAGAAGTTAAGGGGATCAATATGGCCATGCATAATAATAACGGAGAAAGGAATAATATAGCACATAAAGCAATTGTTACATCAAGTATACGTTTTAAATAGAGCTGCCACTCTTTTGCCATTGAGGTCTGATATACTATCAAAGGTACACCGGCAAAGTCTGATTGATGAAGTTTGGCCAGTTTAGGTTTATAAAGATCAACTGAAACAGATGTAGTAATGCCTTCTCTTTCGCAGTAGTATATTGCATCCTCAATCCTGTTCAACCAGAGGCGTGGGACAACAAAAACAACTTGATCAATAACATGTTCACGGATTATGCGTGGAATATCACTAATTCTGCCGATTACATCATAATTTCCAATTTTCTTTCCAAGTAACTTGGGATCATCATCTATCAAACCTACAATCTCAAGCCCCCAGTTAGAATGAGCACGCACAACATCTACAAAATCTTGCGCTCTCTTTCCGGTACCAACAATTAAAAGATGCACCAGGTTATAACCCTGGCGAAATGAATAATCCAATAACCATCGCCAGATAGCCTTTTCTATTGCAAGAAAGAAAAGTGCAGTAGCTGCAAATATACCAACATAAAGACGGCTTGCCTGAGTAAGTTTTAATAAAAATACTCCACTACCCAGAAAGAGAATGGATAATAAGCCGGTACGAATTATTCGCCACACTATTTCAATAAATAATTTGGTCCTGAATTCGGAATAAACACAATCCAGAGACATAAGCGTAATCCAAGCCGGTATAGTCATTAACACCAGCCAGATATGTTTTAAAAAAAATCCGGTAGTACCCGTTTCCGAATAAGCCAAGGGGCCCAGATCAAATAAATCACGACAAAGGAGAGTAATGAAGTATGCTACTACAAATGATATCGCAATTATAAACGCATCGCTAATCTTCATTAAACGGATGAGAAATATTTCTTTTTCACGAACCATAAAACATCATTCTCCCTGAGTAGCCCTGAACCATTCAATAAAACGTGGAATACCATCTCTTATTTTTGTGTGTGGATTATAACCAAGTTCTGAAACAGCTCTGCCAATATCTGCATAGGTTATGCGAACATCTCCGGGCTGATCATTCTGCCAGTCTATCACAGCCTTCATTCCCAGGTGTTCTTCAATAAGACGGATAAGATCGAGTAGAGAAATAGTCTGCGCTTCGCCCAAATTATATATATGATAGGACTTACAACGCTCAATGGTCTGACAAATCCCCTGAATAATATCATCAATATAAGTGTAATCACGCCTGCTGCTGCCATCGCCAAATACAGGAATAGTCTTACCATCTGTAATGAGGCGTGTAAATTTATGAATGGCCATATCAGGGCGTTGACGGGGACCGTATACAGTAAAAAACCGTAAACAGCTTACAGGCAAGTCATATAACTTGTGATATGTATAACCGATGAGTTCACAAGCCTTTTTGGTGGCCGCATAAGGAGAGATAGGATGATCAACTGAGTCATCTTCTGAAAATGGTACTTTCTCATTATTACCGTAAATTGATGATGAAGACGCCATTACAAAACGTCCTACGCCGTTATTTACAGCCGCTTCCAGAAGCTGCATTGTACCCTCAATATTCACCTTCTGGTAGAGCATTGGCTGTTCAATAGAGGGACGTACTCCGGCCCTGGCCGCAAGATGTATTACAACATCGAACAGACAGGATTCAAAAAGAGAATGTACAGACGGCTCATCAAGGATATCTCCCTCAACAAGCCGGAAACGGACATGATCTTTCAAGCCCGCAATGTTTTGGCGTTTAACCTTCGGATCATAATAGTCATTAAAATTATCTAAGCAAACAACGTCATGACCTTCTTCGATTAAGCGCTCACAGAGATGGGAGCCGATAAATCCAGCACCCCCGGTCACTAGATATCGCATCATCATCCTTTAATATCGATAATAGCTGTAACCCTCATGGGCCACATCGGCCCCTGCGCAGTTTAAGATCACCCCTAAGACGTTGGATTGCAAGTTATTAAACAACTCTAATTTTTTCTTCACATCATTCCTGTTGGTCATTCCGGATCTGACAAGCATTGCAAATCCATCAACCAATGTAGAAAGAATGATTGAATCAGTAGCAGCCATTAACGGCGGCGTATCAAAAATTATAAAATCGTATTGGTCCTTCAAAGTCTCAATAAATCTTTTCATCCTAGCAGAACCCAATAATTCGGAAGGATTCGGAAGCAGGGAACCGCATGTAATCAATGATAAATTTGGAACATATGTCTCATTCAATATATTTTCCAACGGAACCACACCGGTGAGATAATTAGTTAATCCCGGTTTTTTGGGACAGTTAAAACTATTGTGTAAAACTCCACGCCGTAGATCTGCATCAACTAAAAGCGTATGACTCTTCTGCTGGGCCAGTGTAATTGCAAGATTTGCAGCAGTAAAAGATTTACCCTCACCCGGCATAACACTACCAATAGCCAATGAATGTAAATCACCTATACTCTTATTGAAAAGTAGACTGGTTCTTAGTGACCTGTACGCCTCTCCAACCGGAGTAGGAGAATAATCATGAGTTACAATTTGTGAACTGATACTCTTGGCTTTTTCAGAATCAGCCATATCATATGTATCATCAAATTTAACTTTAGGGATTGTTCCTAAAAGTGACAATTTCAAATGTCGCTTAACATCTTCCTGAGTTTTAATTCTCTTATCAACAACTTCTATCAGGACTGCTGTTAAAATACCAAGAAATAAGGCTGCTATAAGTCCCATACCAGCCTTCTTCTTTTTATCTCCACTGATAGGCCGGAACATCGGGATCGCCTTGTCAAGAACAGATACATTCTCAGAAGCCAGATCAGAGCTTATTTGCGCTTCCTGAACCTCTCGCAAGAGACGGGAATGAACTTCTGCTTTAACTTTCTGTTTTCTAACCAGGTCTAACTGTGCCATGTACTCTGTGGGTAGAGATTTAAGTATTGAGAGGCGCTTTTGAATTTCGCCATTAACTTTAATCCGTTCAATTTGCAATTCTGAAATACGCCTGTGGGCTAAATCGAGTACCTGAGATTCCACCTGCTGAATCTTTTCTTTCAATTCGATTACATCAGGATTTTTCTCCGGTATATCTTCCATGGCTTCAGATTGTTCATCATAGTCATCCAACAGGCGACGAGCCAGAGCCATCTCCTGATCACCGCTAAAAGCATCCAAAACTGATATCTGACGAAAAATAAAATGCCCCAAAGCCTCAGTATCAAATTCTTCCGCATCAAAATCAAATTTACTTAACAGTTGTCGAAGATCTCTAATATACATCCCAATCATCGCGGTATCAGCCTCAAAGGCCTGCAGCTGATTCATAGCTTTACGTTTTTCACCGTCCAGGCCCATTAGATGATCAATACTGAATGATTTTAATTGTACATCAATTCTGGACAAATCCGTATCAATAACCCGTAATTGCTCCTTAAGGTACTCCAGACGACTTTTTGATCTGTCACTACTCATTCTGACACTTTTTTGAATAAAAATCTCTGACAGCATATTCACTGTTTTTGCTGCAATAATAGGATCAGGCCCATGTAGAGCAATCTGCATAACATCGCCATCCCGGTTGAAAGTAACCTTCTCACTGGAACGGAGATTACTGACAGCAGACCGGAAACCTTGAATTTCAAACCGAATTTTCGCCCTCTTAACACCAATATCAGGATTCAACTTAAACGTCAATCCGTTAACCGTCATCGCCGACTCAATAATGGTATCAATTTTGAGGCTGTCAATATAAACAGAATTATGATATAAAGCACAAAAACCTGTCGGGTAGAAACGTAATTCATAACTACCCGTAACCGGCTCATGATTTGTTGAAAAGTCTACAAATGCATCCTGTCTGGAAATTATCGGCCAGCCATCTTCTTGAATCAGTGTAAGTGTTAAACCTAGTTGAGCCGTCACTTCTTCTGCAAAAGTCCTACTTGTTAACTGTAACTTCCTGCTCTGTATTAAACTGTTCGGAACACCGGCAACTCTCTCAAAACTAATCCATGTTTCGGCTTTATAAACAGGAGCCTCACCTTTTATTTTCAATATCCAAGGCATAGCGGTAGCGCATGTGATTAAGCCAACAACCCACCAACGTTTAAATATTGCTTTAATATAACGCCCGAAATCTATAGTATCACTACTTTGTCCCTGATCGTCAAAAAACTCTTCCATTATTTTCCCTAATTACTATCAATAAATTTTCAACGCGACATTACCATTGACTGTCTTTCAACCTGAGATAGAGAAGAACAACTGTGGTGAATACATTCACAACAGTCATTAAGAAGGTAATACTTATACCTCCACGATCAACTCCAATTATCTGATCACCACTTTCGATACCAACTTCTTCAAGAGAAATCCCCTTTTCAAATGCCTTGAGCACTTCTGGAATAACTATTTTACCACCTCTATTTACATGCATCTTGGTCATATCGCACCTTTTGCCAGGCCCGCCAGCCAGCTCAATCACACTCCATAGTGAGGAAGCAGGATCTACATGATAAGCACCTGGTTTTAAAAATGCCCCTTGCACAACTATACGAATAAGAGGTCTTACATAAACATATGGATTCTGTAAGTGCTCTGCAAGTCGGTCTCTAAGGTTTTGCATAACTTCAAAAATAGTATAGCCCTTAACCTTGACTTCACCGATAAGCGGCATCACAATATAGCCTTCCGGATTAATAGGATAATCACCGGATAAAAACAAATCTCGCCGCTCTTGTCTGTAAAGTTCCAGAATCTGAATACGAACCGCATCACCTGGCTTAAAAACAGTCAATGACCTGACGGATTTGCTCCATTGATAAGTAGGTTCATTCTGACCATACAGTGCGCCTGAAATCAAAATTATCACTAGACAAAATAGCTTGATAAGTAATTGTTTTTTCTTTAATAAGGTCATTTTATAAATCCCTGCATATTATACGTTTTTCTTGAGACTAAATATGTCCGTTGTTACAGATCCACTTTAAATGCAAATAGCATACCATCCTTACATGAAAAAAGCATCCGCCCAGCGGATGCCGCGATAATGGCTTACTCTCAAAAAACAACTGCAAAAAAACTTTTATATCTACCTGGAACGATAGAAACGAAATCGTTTGACCTTTGTCTCCAGGTTAAGGTCTTTAAGTATTTTCCGTACTGTAAACCAGCTGACATTAACATGTCCATATGTGTCTGTCCTCAACTTAGCACGAATGGACATAGCACCATCAGGTGGTGCCTCAACTACAATCTGTTTTATCTTCTCAACAATAGGCAGTTCAGACTTTTCAATCCTTGCAGAAACGACAGCATCCCTTGACCTTCCTCGTTTGCGCGTTCCTATTGAAGTTGGATACTGCTCAACAATAGGTGAAACCCTACCCTCAGCAGCTGGTTTGGATACACATATATCAAGACCTCTAATGATATCAAATTCATTTAAGGCTTCTTCTATTGTTTCATAATGATTAAGTATACGATTGAATTCCAACATCTCAAATACTTCAATAACTTCTGCTGTCATTTGGACAATTTTAAGGTCGCCCCCACGTTCTCTGATATTCTTAATCTCACCGACAAAAACACCCCAACCGGCGCTGGAAATATACCCTACACCACCAAGGTCAACTACAATCTGCAAATAATTTTGATCCATGAGTTCGCGAACCTGATGTGCCAGCTCCTTGCAGGTAGTTGTATCAACATAACCTATCACAGTTAATAAAGCAACATCATGGCGCACACCAATATAGTGAAGTGAGGTCTTCATACCTTGTATTTGCATATCAGTAATCCGCTACTCTTTCCTGGTAGAGATACATTTTTTGTATAATTCAACGTAGTTCACAGCAACATCCACCCAGCTATATTTCAAGTTCATCGATTCTTGCGCAACAGCATTCCAGGCTTGCCGATCAGCGTATAGTGTTTTAAGTGTATCCAGATGATTGACAATTTTATTGACGTTGACGACAGTACATGCAGGAGCTTTAAAATCATCGACTTGTGGTTTGATAATCATATTCTCAACATCATCATCAAGCAAAGTTACTGTTCCATACCGTGGGCCAACTTGATGCAGGTGCTGCTCAACAGCAGATGAAGATATCAACCACAAAACATCAGAACCGGCTAATAAACGGTGAAAAGCAGCCTCATCCGGTTCATCGGGAAAGCGAATTACAACATCAGAATGTTTCTCAAACTCCTTGAGAACCTCGGGATCTCCACACTCCGGTACGAAGAGCAACACAATCCAGCCCTGCTTGGCGATACTCAGTATTTCATCGGATTTTGCCTTCAATTCATTAACAGTATTGGCCCAGATCACCAATATTGTCTGGGCATCGACATCAGAAATATCTAATTTGAAAGAAGTAAGCAATCTCCTCTTCGAATCTGATTTACCATCAAAATTCTCTTCAGAATAACGACTCTTCAAATACGGATCGGACTCAGGGTTCCAACGACAGCCGTCAAAACCATTAATAATTTGTGAATATCGCTCTTCATCATCAAAAATGGAAGATGGAAGAGATTCTACCAATGATGGCCTGGCCGGTGAGACAGCGATGTTGGCACCATCGCAAAAATTCAGACCGAGCTGCAACATATTGTCAATATTTTTTTCGGTTACAGGGGCAGACAAAGGACCCGTATGAAGCCCGTCATACAATGTATACAATGTAGAAACACTCTTAAAAAAATCATCTTCACATAAATGTGTTTTAAGATGATAAGGCACCCAGGAAGAGGCCCAGCCGTGACAGTGAACAATATCAGGTTGCCAACGCAGCCTTTTAAGTGTTTCAAGCGCACCCAATGCCAGAAGTTCATAACGCTGCTCATTGTCACTGTAAAACTCATCTGTCTCAATATCTGTGTAAAGACCTTGTCGGAAATAGAAAGGACGGTAATTTAAAAAATAAACTTGAACCTTGGTATGAGGAAGAAAAGCTGACTTGACATGAAATTTTACCGGTTCACCGGCCAGCTCGACCTGAATATCATGAAGGCGGATTACCTCTCTTAATACATACCGCCTTTCATTGGTAACACGGTACTGTGGCGTAATTATGCGGACATCATGCCCCATTTCCTTTAATGCTTTTGGCAGTCCCCCAGTAACATAACCCATGTCTCCAGCTCTGGCAAAAGGCGCCACTTCTGGCGCAACAAACAGGATATTTAATCGATCATTCATCGACAATCCTCAATAAATTTCAGGTTTCTCCTGCATGACATCCGGAAAGGAATCAGCCTACAGGGATCGTTGCGCCACAACTGGCTTTGAGTCTAGCTTACTGCCCGCCATCAAGCTGTGACATGAGCCGACGAGCATAGCTAACTTTATTATATGTAGGATAATTGTCTATAAGTTTTTGCAATTCTTCTCTTGCACGAACTTTATTATTTAACTTAAGATAACAAAGTCCTATCTTCAATTGTGCATCAGCATCTTTGTTAGACCTGGCAAAAGTAAAGACCTTTTCAAAAGCTACAACAGATTGCTCAAATTTGCCTAATCCATAATAAGATTCACCTATCCAATACTGACAGTTATCTGAAAGCGAATGGTTCATATTTGTAACCAGAAGCGTTTCAAATTCTTGAATTGCCAGACGATAATTTCGAGAATCATATTTGGACTTGGCCTGTCCGTATAATGTCTGAAACGGAACATTCCGATTTGCTGCACTTTTCCGTACAGCTGGAACTTCTTCAATAGTTTTGGATGTTGCAGGCGGCTGAGTCTCTGCCTTTGACACATTGTTCATCTCATCTACCTGTTTCACTGGCTGCGCTATTGTCGTAGCCGGAGTTTTTTCAACTTCCTTGGCCCCTTGCTCAACACCCAGCAATCTTAAAACATCATCCTCGCCAATAGTTTCTTCAGTCTTGGTCTCAACGGGTTCCCCCCGGGGAACGTCATCGTAGTTGGTTAATCCCAGTAAAGCATCAATATCCTCCCCGCTTTCTGTCTGTGATTCTCCCTGAACTGCCTTTGAAGATGAACCACATCCTGTCAACCCTAATATTGAGAACAATATACATACTAACAGAATGATGCCTGTTATAGAGGTAAGACGCTTCATAACCCATTCCTTTCATTTACTGTTCTTATGAACCTTTAAATTTATTAAAAAACTCTAAAAAAATCAAGTACTTTCAGGTGTAGATGAAGAACGTCTCTGTAAAATAATAAAGAGCACCATTCCACTTACAACCATAACTAACGATATAACCTGATTAAGAGTCAATGCAATACCGCCAGGTGCCATAGTTGAGGGTTCGGCATAACGAATAAATTCTACAAGAAAACGTGAAACTCCATATAAAATGAAAAAGACTGACATGATAAAACCGTCAAATCGTTCTTTTTTATCCAGGGAGAAGAGAATCACTGTAATTAAAAGACCATACAAAGATGCATATAGCTGAGTCGGATGTATTGCAATGCCCTGAAAAATTGATCCTGCCGGGCTTGTTAATGGAAATTTTACAGCCCAGGGCAGACCACATTCCTGTCCAAAACAACAACCATTTAAGAAACAACCGATGCGTGTAAGAAAAATCCCCAGTCCGAAAGCGGGTGAGAGAATGTCCCCCAATTTCAAAAGACTTAATTTTTTGACATGACAAAAAATCAAGATAGCAATAACAGACAGCACCACACCACCAAGCATTGAAAGTCCGGCAATTCCTATCTGTCCTGTACTTTGAAAGGGATTAATCGTATCGAGCCAGCGCCCCTTAAACTCAAAGAGATGAGTTACAACATATAACAACCGTGATCCGAATATGGCGCATAAAACAACAATGAGTGACAAATCCATCACCATATTGCGATCAACACCACGACGATCAGCCCTGGACATGGCCCAATAAATACCAAGTAAAAAGCTAATGGCTAAAAGCAATCCATATGCATGAATTTCAAAACGACCTAATTTAAATAAAACCGGTAACATTAGACTTGCTCCTTTATCTAAAAAAAATGTATGCTTCCTTTTCAAAGGCCCTAAATAATAACAATTGAACAACTAAAATCACAAGAATCTTTACAAATACAACATCTATACTTTATAAGTGTTCCGGAAGTCTCTGCCGGTAACACAGCCATCATCTGTCATATCGCCTGACAGCCAAGCCGGCCATGCATAGATTTACCACCATGGCCGATCCTCCATAACTGAAAAACGGCATCGGCAAACCTGTCACTGGTGCCCAGCCTACTACCATGCAGAGATTAACCATCCACTGAAAGCCCCAGATAATGCTGACACCCATAATCAGGAACCGATTCCATAATAAATCTTGATGTTCCGCCTGTCTGATGCAACGCCATAGTACAAACATCCATAGGCCAATGACCAAAATAATCCCAATAAAACCAAACTCTTCCGCAAAGGCCGATAATATAAAATCAGTATGATGTTCCGGCAGAAAACGTAATTGTGTTTGCGTTCCCTTTCCAAAACCCTTGCCCGCAAGACCACCTGAGCCAATGGCAATTTTTGACTGAATAACTTGATATGCAGCACCACGAACATCAGCATTCAAACCGACAAAACTGGTAATTCGAGCCTTTTGATATTGCGGCATAGAATCCCAAAGATGCGGCACTATCCAGCCGGAGGCAGCAAAAACACAAAAAATCAAGATTAATTTTCGCCGATACTTTCTTTTCCACAGAGCTGTTACTAAAATAATCAACAATAACAAGAAAAACAACACCTGATAAAAACCAAGTGCTCCGCCAATTATCGGTATCAATCCGAAGAGAAACCAATGGCCGGGTACACCGATCCAGAAAAACATTCCCAGACCCAATACAATAAAAACCAACGCTGTTCCCAGGTCAGGCTGCATGGAGATCAACAGAAAAGGCAGCAAAATTATTAAAGCGGCACCTGTCAATGTACCACCATTGCCAATACGATGTTCCCGGGAAGCCAGCCAGCTGGTCAACATTAACAGTGATGCAATCTTTGCCGCTTCTGCCGGTTGAAAGCTGATTCCTGCAAATACCAACCAGCGTCCGGCAGGTCCATGTCCGGCAATAAGCACAAACACCAACAGGAATAATGACAGAAGATAACCTGGCAAGGTCAACCTTCTAATAATATTCAAGGGTGTCAGGGAAAAAAATATTGCGCCAGCAACTCCAACCCCTATCCACAATAATTGTCGGTTGATTACAGAAAGGCCATCACCGGACTTTAATAAATATGTCGCAGATGAAAGAGCAACGAGCCCTACAATCAACAGTAATGCCAATCCGGCAAGTAATTGTCTATCAAAAGATCTGGCGGAGCCATCACTCATTGCCAGCCCCCTTGAAGAAAGATCTGAAAAGAGCACCGGCAACCGGAGCTGCCACAGCTCCACCGGAGCCACCATTTTCAATTACAACTGCTACTGCTATCCGGGGATTCACCATGGGAGCAAATCCCACAAACCAGGCATGAGAATCGCCATGTGGATTTTGCGCCGAACCGGTCTTACCGCAAACGATAATTCCCGGGCAACGCGCAAGAGTGGCACTGCCATGTTTTCCCTGCACAGCCTCTTTCATTCCTTCAATTATCAAATCAATTGAAGATTTTGGCAGATCAATCTGCTGTGAATCCCATTGATAGGCTTGCAGTTCACCTATGCCATTTTCTACAGCCCCGGTTATATGCATTCTCTCACGTCGGCCCTTGTTAGCAATAATCATTGCAAGCTGTGCAACTTGTATTGGTGTTACTAAAAGATCTCCTTGTCCAA
This sequence comes from bacterium, assembly GCA_023139105.1. Classification (GTDB taxonomy): domain Bacteria; phylum Zhuqueibacterota; class QNDG01; order QNDG01; family JAGLOF01; genus JAGLOF01. The sequence goes on along the minus strand of JAGLOF010000052.1, from coordinate 50,309 downwards.
TGATCAGGTTTGCCATCTGCCCCGATGTCCATCCGCCTATACCATATTTTTTATCCATATAATTTTTATCCGGCAAAAGACCGGGTAACTCTTGAGCAACATCAATATCCGCTATCCTCCCAAATCCTAATAAATGTCCCCACTTCTGCCAATCAGATATGTCCAGTTGTTGAGAAAGATTATAAAAATAGCTGTTACATGATTGGGCAATGGCAGTGATAAATGTCATCGAACCATGCCCCTCTTCCTTCCAGCATGGGAATCTACGGCGACCAATACGAAAACCGCCTGAACAATATAAGGTGTCAACAGAATTGATCACACCTTGATCGAAACCTGCAAAAGAAGATACAAGCTTGTAAACCGAACCCGGTGGAAGCTGTGCCTGAAGAGCTCGATTTAGCAGAGGGGAATCTTCATCATTGATAAGCCCGTTCCATACTTCTGGTGCCAAATGCCTGGCAAAAACTGTCAACGGAAAATCAGGAGCACTGACCATAGCCAATATCCCCCCTGTCTGAGGATCAACAACTACAATGCTGCCACGGAGGTCATGTAATAATTGTTCTGCTCTCATTTGAAGATCGATCAGCAGTGTTAACTGCAAGTTTTTACCCGGAACCGGCAGAATATCTTCCTTGTTGGAGTAATCGGCAACTTCCCGCCCAATAGCATCTACCAGCGAGAGGCGGTACCCCCGGGTACCTCGCAGCACATCATCATAAGCCTTCTCGACTCCACTTTTACCCACGAGATCACCCATTTGCAAAGAATGAAGTTCTGAACTTTCCAGATCTTTTTTATTTGCTTCACCAACATAACCTAAAATATGTGAAGCGCGTATAGTATCAGAATATGCCCTTACAGGCTCTACCTGAACATACAGGCCGGGTAGACTCTCCCTATTCTCTTCAACATGCGTAAGAGTTTCAAAATCTATATCCCGCAGAATACGAACAGGATGAAAAGGTCGTATCTCCCTGGCAGCAAGACGATTATAAACTTCCTTTTTCCGCATCCCGGTCAGCTGCATTAACAACTGTACAGCAATAGTATCATTTAAGAATTTTTGTGGAATTGCAAACAGAGAATAGCTGGGGCGATTATCAACAAGAATCACTCCATTTGCATCCAGTAATTGCCCCCGGGCAGCAGTAAGCGGAATACGGCGAACAGAATTTGCTTCAGAGTATCTTGTGAAATTTTCTATGGATAATATTTGCAGATAGAAGAAACGAATAATTATTAAAATGGTGAAAAATAATAACCCGGAACGGATCCATCTAGCGCGTATTGCTTGAATGACATGTAGATCTATCAATTTCCTACTCCGCTACCGCTCCGGTAATCGATAAATATTCCTACCAGCCCTGCATAGAAGATAGTCACAAAGTATTGTGGCAGGCCATAACGCAAAAGTGGTATTAATGCCCCTGAAGCTCCATAACCTCGCAGTACTATAGTGAATACCAATTGCTGAACAGCACCTGCTACTACTATGGCAAGAATAATCCATATGGTTTGATGTCTGAAACGCCCTTTGGGAAGTGAACCGGCAGCAGCACAGGCCAGTACTTTGGCGAGTGCCGTTATGCCCAGGAGTCCGGGAGAACTTAAATCCTGTAATAATCCACCGACAAAACCTGCGACCATACCATGCGCCCTTGTCTGACGCGGCAGCCATGCAATTAATGCAATCAATACCAGATCGGGAATAAAACCCGTATTCGACAAATGGGAGGGTATAAGCCTTTCTATCCATATCAATATAAATAAAATTAGAAATTTTACTATCCATTGCATCATTCAATGGGCCCTTTGGAATCTTTACTATCCAATAATATCATCACAGTCTCAAGACAGTTAAAATCAATTGCAGTCCTCAAACTAACTGTTTTGAATAATCCCTTCCGCTTTGACTCTACATTCAACACATATCCGATAAGTATACCACCAGGATAAATCTCACTCTGTCCCGACGTAACGATTCTGTCACCGACGATTATATCAGAACCGGAAGAGACACCTTCCATGATGCAGACATTCCCGTAAGCCCAGCGTACAATGCCCTGCACTCTGCTGCGCTGAATACGCGCACCAATGCGTATAGCCGGATCTGTCAGAAGCTGGCCTATAATATAGTTGCCGGCCCTTCCAGTTACACGTCCTGCAAGCCCGACATCAGTGATTATTGCACAATTAGAACTGATTTTTAGTCTCGAATTGGTCATTAGATGTACACGTCCCGGACGACCGGGTACAGCCCGCCCAATGATCTCAGCTGCAATAAGCTCAGGCAGTGCCCTCTCTTTTAAATCCAACAAAACTCGTAATCTCTGATTCTCCAGCAATGCCTCGCAGGCCCATTGCCCGACAAGGGCAGAATCGGCCAGAGCTCTGGCAAGCCTGTAATTTTCATCACGCAACTTACCTGCCTTCAGAATGTCCCGTGCAGGTGCTTCGAGATGGCTGAAAATTTCAGGCGTCACTCTCTTAAACGGCATTAACCACGATGAATTATTCTGGCTCATAAGGAAAAGGGCGATGCCTGCTGTAATAAATAAAACAGCAGTATCGCGCCATATTGATCCCGATGAAAAATCAATTCTTCTTTTCAACGCCTCAGCCGTAAATTTAATATTTTTTGATAACGATCGATATCATCAAGCACCAATCCGACACCACGAACAACAGCCGTTAACGGATCTTCAGCCAGACTAACAGGAACTTGCGTCTCCTGACGAAGACGAACATCAATCCCCCTGAGCAATGAACCACCACCCGTCATTATTATTCCTCGCTCCAATATATCTGCCGATAGCTCCGGTGGTGTTTTCTCTAATGCCAGCCGTACAGCCTCAACAATTGCCAGCACAGGTTCCTCCAGTGCCTCCTGAATCTCTTTGGCTGTAGCTTCGACAGTCTGCGGAATACCAGAAATCAGATCTCTGCCCCTGACAGACATTGTCTTATCACTCTTGTAGGGATAGGCAGATCCAATATCCATCTTAATCTGTTCAGCTTGCAAATCTCCCAAAAGCAGACTATGACGTTTTTTAAAATGTTGTACCACAGCGTCATTCATCTCATCACCGCCAATGCGGATGGAAATTTTAGTGACGAGACCCGAGAGGGCTGTCACTCCTATCTCTGTGGTTCCTCCACCAATATCAACTACCATAGAACCAATAGGCTCATCCACAGGCAAACCAACACCAATTGCGGCGGCCATGGGCTCTTCAACAAGATAAACCTGTCTTGCACCCGCATGCTCTCCTGAATCTCTTACTGCACGCCGTTCCACCTCAGTAATACCCGAGGGGATTGAAATAGCCATTCGCGGATGCATCCACTGCCTGAGCTGTAGCTGCTTGATAAATCGTTTTATCATCAATTCTGCCAGCTCAAAATCTGCTATCACGCCATCTTTCATAGGACGAACAGTGAGTATACCCTCTGGCGTCTTACCCCACATTGTACGTGCAGCATTACCCACGGCAACTATTTGATGATCTGCCTGACGTACAGCTATTACAGAAGCTTCATTCAATAAAAGCCCCTTGCCTTTAACATGAATCAAGGTATTGGCAGTACCCAGATCAATAGCAATGTCCTGAGAGAGAAAATTAAATAAATTAAAACCCATTGATATAACCTCTAGTGTTTGAAATGCCGTAAACCCGTCATGGCCATGGCTACATTCAATTCATTGCAGGCGGCAATAGAATCATCATCACGCTTGGATCCGCCGGGTTGAACAATATATTTGATTCCTGCCTCTGCGGCAGCCCTGACAGTGTCATCAAAAGGGAAAAATGCGTCTGACGCCAGAACCATGGCTGCCATGGATTCCCGGACATATTGCGCCATGGGAATATTAAATTTACCGGCATTATATTCAATTTCAAGGTTCTCAACTGCCTTAGTCACGGCCAGTTTGCGCATTGAATCTATACGGTTAGGCTGTCCGGCCCCCATACCCATTACCTGATAGCAGCCGGGAGCAAATGCTCTGGCCAATATAATTGCATTTGACTTTGAATGTTTTGCCGCAGTCATGGCAAAATAAGCCAGGTGTTTCTGATCTTCATCAAATCCCTGTTCTGTAGCTACAATAAAGTCTTTTTGCATTGTCTGATCACGATCCATCTCCAGAAGTCCGCCTACAATTTTTTTATAAGTTACAGGCTCAACACTGCCGGCTTGCAGACTCCCGACCTTAAGTAGACGTAAAGTTTTTGCACGGGCTAAAATTTGCAACGCTTCCGGTGTAAAATCGGGAGCTACAATGACTTCCACAAACTTTGATACCATCTCCCTGGGCAGTAATTTGCCATTTTCAATGACATAACCGATATGTATCTCATCCCTGCCTTTTAAAAATGAAGCAAATGGAGCATCTACAGGTTTGTTAGTCGCAATGACAGAACCAAATGCAGAAACAGGATCTCCAGCCCATGCCGCTTCCAAAGCCTCACGAATTGTTCCTGCTGTGGCCAGTCCGCATGGATTTGTATGTTTGATAACAGCCACACCGGGGTCATCACCCAAATCTTTTACAACATCCAGTGCCGCATCTGCGTCCACATAATTATTATAAGACAGAGCCTTGCCCTGCAAAATTTCAGCAGTGGCTACAGAAGGCTCTTGAGATTGCTCATCTTTATAGAAGATCGCTGATTGGTGGCCGTTCTCACCATAACGCAATGATCGGCCCCGGGTGAAGCAAAGGTGACGTACAGGCTCATCTGTAAATACAGTAGACAGGTATGTATCAATTGCCGCATCATAATTGGCTGTACGCCGGAACGCCTTAACTGCCAGTCTCTGCCGAAAGGCCAGAGACAGTCCGTCTCCATCTATTTCAGTGATGATATCTTGATAATCAGCCGGATCCGTAACTATGGCTACATAACGATAATTTTTAGCAGCACTTCTCAACATGGAGGGACCGCCAATATCTATCTGCTCTACAGCTTCTTCAATTGCTATGCCCTGCCTTGCAACTGTCTGTTCAAATGGATATAGGTTAACTACAACCATATCTATCCATTCAATATTCTGGGCACGAGCATCAGAGACATGATCAGGATTGTCTCTTAGTCCCAGAATTGCGCCATGAATCCTGGGATGCAGAGTCTTTACACGGCCATTCATCATCTCCGGAACATCTGTAATCTCATCAACCGGAGTCACAGGTATATTATGTTCTGATAAAAGCTTTGCCGTACCGCCTGTTGAAATAATTTCCACATTGTGCCCTGTCAAGGCTCTGGCAAATTCTACAATTCCCGTTTTATCCGAAACACTTATTAATGCACGTTTAACCTGCAATTACTCCTCCTGCTGAATATACCGATTACAGTGGACGAATATCGGCACAAATACTTCATAATCGACCGAATCCCAACCACATACAACCATATGATATAAATTTTTATTATAAGGCAAAAAAAATGCCTCAATCAATCCAGGCCTTATTATCTTCAATATGCAGCCTGCCCTTGGCAGCGGCCTGTAATACCCGGGCATATAGCCTATGCTCCGCCTTCAACACTCTGGCAGCCAGCATCTCCGCATCATCACCGGGCAGAACAACTACTGCCTGTTGGGCAACAATGGGGCCATGATCGTAGTGACCGTCTACCATATGAATAGTTACACCACTAAGCTTGCACCCAGCATCCAACACAGCCTGATGCACCTTACGGCCATACATACCTTTGCCGCCAAATGCCGGAAGAAGGCCAGGATGAATATTGAAAATACGCTGTGAAAACTGCGCAATAATCTCCGGTGGAATTTTTTTCATATAACCGGCCAGTGCTAACCATCCTGCGCCCGAAGCCTCCAGGGCATCTTCCATCGCAGCCACAAAATCTTCTCGGGATGAAAAATCAAGCCTACAGATAACCGCTGTAGGGATATTATGCCTTGCCGCAATATCAAGCACACCTGCATCCGCATTGCTGACTATTAACAGACAAAATGTAACGTCAAGCTCACCATTCTTAGCAGCTTTAACAAGGGCTTCAAAATTAGAACCGCGTCCGGATGCTAACACGGCCAGATTAAAATTGTTCAACAATATGCCCCCCAGCCATCTATTTTCAATGAAAAATATCCCAATTCGGCGTCTTTAACCGGTATTCTCCGTATCCGTTCTCATCTACAAAGAGAAAAGTACGATTATATTGACTGTAGAACCACACTTCATATGGATCAACATTAGGCTCAAAATGGCGACGATTAACATCATCTGGAGGGCCTAATAATATATATATACGGCCACGGTCAGTACGCCAACCGGGGTTGTAACGACCAAATTGCCGCATAGTATAAGCGACTCTTCTATAGTATTCATCCATGAGTTCGTTTGCCGGAGTCCCCGGCGAAGGATCATTGGCTTCCCAAAATTGAAAAAATAGCGTTGACTTTTCATCGCCTTTAGCCTTTTTAATCTTTTTCAGTTCTTTGCCATCCGCAATATGCACCAATGAATTTATTGCATCATCAAGATCTGCTGCATAAACAGGAAGCCCATCAAGATGAAGCACAATTGTTGACTTGCGCTTTATCTTAAATTTCCCATCTGCTAATTCAATCTTTATCTCATAACTACCGGGCGACAAATCGTAAAGATCAATAGGTAGCTCAACATAGTTTATTGAATCAGCTATTTCAACAGACAGTTCATTTTCCCGTTTATCTTTATTGCTCTTTTTAAGGCTTTTAAGCTCATACCGTACCGGCATTCTATTTAAATTACTACGATTATAGACAGTAAAACGCATAGTAATTTGCCTGTGATCTTCAGGAACGACATTATCAACAACAGGATACCACACCGCTTCTTTGTCGCCATCGGATTCAGATGTAAAACCAAAGATAATGCTGCTTACATCAATTTCATTTCTTTCCAGGCCCGGCACTTTTAATTTAAAATTTCGACGAGCCGTCTTCTTTGTACCGTCATCTGTTAATGCAATAGAGATGTTATAATTTCCCGGGGGCAACATAAAATTTTGCTCTGCCGAGTCAAAATCTTTTCTGGATAAAGTCTCGTCATAATGCTTGACACTAATATGCCTCGAGAAAATTTTAGTATCCATAACCTCTTTTTTATCAGATTTTATTTGAATTGCAAATTCATAGGAAGCACAATAAATAGAGTCTTTCATTAAAAACTGTAATGCATCATGCTTTATCTGATAGATAAAATCAACCTTGGTTTTGCCTGGCGTACCTACAGAGAAAAAGTTATCATAAATAAAATTGGGTAATTTTTCAAAATTTGTACGGCTTGTCTCAGGAAGTTGTGCCAATACCGAGCCAGCAATACCCGTAAGTAGAAAAATTAAAATTATACTTGAATATAAAATTTTACTTCTGCGCATGATCGCCTCCTATAAATCTTTCAGATTCTCCAGCTTCCATATAAATCATATGTTGATGACGATTCAATTAGTACAAAAACAATCTGACCTATAGGAGGTTTTCCATTGATCCATACCAATTGATCAATGTCCAGCCCGTCACCCTGAGATCTACCGTAATGAAGCTCTTCGATATCATCATAGCCATCAACAATTACAGATATAATAGAACCTATGTACTTTTCATTATGAGCTTCAGAAATCTCCAGTTGCACGGCCATTAAGCTATCAAATCTGTATTGTGCCGTTTCAATCGGGATTTCATCAGCCAATAGTGATGCCGATGTACCCTCTTCTTTAGAGTAGATAAAAGCTCCCATACGATCAAATCTGACAGTTTCGACAAAATCTAACAACTCTTCAAAATCTGCTTCAGACTCACCTGGAAAACCCACTATGAAAGCCGTTCTCAACACTAGATCAGGTATTCGTCTCTTCATACGTTTGAGTAGCTGGTCTACCCTCTTGCCATCATGCCCGCGTTTCATAAGGCAAAGTACATTATCTGATATATGCTGTAGAGGCATATCAATATATTTTACAATTTTCGGTTCATCTGCAATAATGTCTATCAGTTCTTCGGTAAGATGCAGAGGATGAACATACATGATGCGAATCCACTCCAGCCCACATATCTGAATTAATTGTCTCAGCAATGACACCAGTGTTATATCACCTTCAAGATCAACACCATATCTTGAAGTGTCCTGAGCTATCAAAATAAGCTCTTTTACTCCTGCGGCTACCAGAATCTGAGCCTCTTCCAGCAGACTCTCCATGGAGCGGCTGTGAAATGCCCCTTTGATGCCGGGAATTGCACAGAAAGAACATTTATGATCACAACCATCAGCTATTTTAAGATAAGCTACATGGGTGGGTGTGGAGAGAATACGGCCTTTATGCACATCAGAAGGTACACGATAACGTTGACCGCATAGCCACTTTCCTATATCTTGAAATGATTCTACCCCAAAATAAGCATCTACTTCAGGAATTTCATTTTTTATTTCATTTTTATAGCGCTCTGAGAGACAGCCCCATACGATAACACGTTTGTCAGGATATTCCTCTTTCATGGTCGTTGCCGAAAGAATGGCATCAATTGATTCACGCTTGGCAGCTTCTATGAAACCACAGGTATTTATTATTATGAGATCGGCAGATTCTGCATCATCTACCAATATTAATCCCTGCCTGGAAAGTTCGCCTGCAAGAAATTCCGAATCAACCTCATTCTTCGGGCAACCCAATGTTACCAATGTGACTTTTTTAAATTTTGGAGTATCAATCATGAATTATTGTCCGAAAATAGTCCTTCTACAAATTCAGCTGCATCAAAAGGAAGCAGATCTTCCATGCCCTCTCCCAATCCTGCCCAACGCACAGGAATGCCTGTCTCACGCTGTACAGCCAGAACAATACCGCCTCTTGCAGTACCATCAAGTTTGGTCAAGGCTATCTCTGTTACATCAACTGCCTCGGTAAAAATTTTAGCTTGAGCAAGACCGTTCTGCCCTGTATTGGCGTCTAATACCAATAATACATCATGAGGAGCATCCGGCATTCTTTTGTGAATCGTCCTGCGTATCTTCCGAAGCTCCTCCATTAAATTGACCTTGTTCTGAAGGCGTCCGGCAGTGTCAATCAGAACTACATCTACATCACGGGCAATGGCTGCATCCATACCATCATAGGCAACAGACGCAGGATCAGAACCGTATGCCTGCCGGATAATCATGGAACCGGATCGGTCAGCCCAAACCTGAAGCTGCTCTGCCGCTGCCGCACGAAATGTATCTGCACCCACCAACATAACTTTCTTACCGGCCTTATGATATCTACCGGCCAGTTTACCCAGGGTTGTGGTTTTTCCCGATCCGTTTACACCTACAACAAGTATCACATGCGGGTGGTGCTGCCGCAAGTCTTTTCCCTCCGTAGAATCAGGCAGCATCGCCTCAATCTCCAGCCTTAATGCCTCTTTAATCTTCTGAGACATGTCTCCGGATAGGCCGGAGATCCTCTTGCGCAGCCCTTCAATCAACACCATGGCCGTATCAACACCAATATCGCTCTCTATTAACAACTCTTCCAAATCATCCAGAATATCATCATCCAGCACTGTTGTATTCTTAAAAAGACCTGTAATCCTGCCAACAAGTCCCTTGCGAGTCTTTCCCAGACCATCTCTCCATAAACTGCTCATCACAGAGCTCCTTCTTGATCTATATTACCCGCAGGAGCAGCCTGGCGTAAATGTTTGCGATAACGTTGATAGTAAATACTTGTTGAATATATGGTTAAAATTAACCCAAAAAGCAGAACAATCAATGCCCATGGCTGTAGATTGACAGCATAGAGCGGCAGGCTCAGACCGGTAAAAAAGGCAGACCTCTTTCCCGGAACCGTTGACTCCATTACTATCTTCTGCCCACGCATTACTGCCATGCCTCCGACAATAACAATCAACTCCCTTAATATCAGAAATATGAACATCCAGAGAGGAAAATTATAATGTGCAGATAAAGTCAGGTATCCTGCTACAGCAATCACATTAATCTTGTCAATAAGCGGATCTAAAATGCGGCCTAAATCAGATTGCTGATTGAAACGCCGGGCAATATAACCATCCAGCATATCAGACATCACACCGGCGAACATAAATGCAACAGCAATCCATGGACGCTGATGAATCAAATAATAAAAAATCGGATATAAAAGTACAAGTCTCAAGACAGACAAGACATTGGGTACAGTCCATACACGCATTTAATAATCCTGATGATTATGTAATAAATATTTTAGCTGCATCAATAAGCAACCGGGGTTCATTAAATAGAGCTGTCTTGAATATCTGAAAAGCTGTACGTTTAGATTCGGGAATCTTCAAAAGCATCTGAGCTGTACGGTTAAAATCATCATCTGAAAAACGGTAGACAGCTTCTTTCAATTTAAAAGAGAGACGATTAATCTTACCTTCACCTTTGTGCCATGCTTTTTGATAAGGCATCAATGCTCTGACAGAGACATCACCATCAGACACGGCTTTGGCAGCCAACTTGCCTGCATGTTCTGCGGCTATCAGCGCATTTACAATACCACCACCTGTCAATGGATTAGCCTGACGCCCTGCATCACCTACAAGCATCAAACCATCGGCTACAAGTGTCTTTAGCGGCTTGGCAGTAGCCACGCCGCCTGCAACCATTGTCACGGCTGATTTGCCGGGAAAACGTCTGTCCATAAAATCATAAAGATACTCAACAGGTCTCTTTTCAGCAGCATAGGCTCCACCAATACCAAGGCCTACATTAGCTGTATCCGGCCCCTTTGGGAATACCCAGGCATATCCTCCGGGTGCAATATTATCACCAACATAAAATTCTACTTTAGTGCAGTCAAAATCCAGGCCTGCCATTGTTGCCTGAACACATGTATCCATATCCTCATACGGTACTGCCGTTTGAATACCGGCCCAGCGTCCTATTCGGGATTCTGTGCCATCGGCACCAATTACCAGAGGTGCAAAAAAGCTACGCTTCTCACCCAGCACTTCAGCTTGAACACCAGCAATTTTGCCATTTTCTTTAATAAGTGCCTTTACATTGGCTTTGCACAGAAGAACAGCACCACTATCAACAGCCATAGCAGCAAGATCCCAATCAAATAATTTGCGATGCAGCACGAAACCCCGTTCTCCGGGATAGGCGTCAACAGCAGTCCCATCAGGCGCGACCAGACGACCGCCGGTGATGATTTGAGCAATCCAGCGATCGGGTATACTGGGGAAAATCAGTTTCATGCCTTTTTCAGACACACCCTCAGCACAGCGCACAGGTACGCCGACTTCACGGTCTTTCTCTAATAACAAAACAGCAGCACCGCACTCTGCCGCTGTCCTGGCTGTCCATGCGCCTGCAGGGCCCGCTCCCACAATAATAATGTCATAGTGCCTGTTCATAATTTCTCCTCCAATGCTCCCAGAGGACAAACATTGACACAGGCCATACAAAGTAGACACTCTGCCTGCACAATACGTAAATCCGCCTCATCCAGTTCAATAGCATCAGCTGGGCAGACGCCCACACAAGTACCGCAAAAATCACAACGGCTACGGATATATTCAATTGTCGATGTCATAGGCCTTCATTAACTTTTAAAATTCGGATAGTCAAAATTGAAACGCGCTTTGTAATACCAACGCGTCATAAAAAAAACAACAAACACCGGGATAAGATAGAGTGGAAATACAACACAGACACCAATAGCCAGTGCCAGCACCGAATACTTGGTAGCACGCATTATTTCATCCACAGTTGAACGTGTTGCCCCCCATACATACAAAGGTAAAACCACTAATGCAGGAATAAATAAAATCCATTCTTTAAAATATCCTGCCACAATTACTGTGGCAATTTCAAGAATCAACGCCCAGCGGGCAGTAGCCTTTACACCATATTTAACACCAAATGTAATCTTTCCTGAAGCTGCATCACCCTTAAGATCAGGGAGTGTAGTGTTAAGATAGACACATGCTCCGGCAAGCATGTATGCCAGCCCCCTCATGGGCAGCACAGGATGGCCACCGGCTGTAGCCCAACCCAGGCTATATAAAACATACCCTGACACAGCATTTGTCACAAGACCCATAATGGCCCTGTCTTTCCAGCAAAATGGCGGATAATTATAACCGTAACCCGAGATAGCCAATAATGCCAGGAGCACAAAACCCACATGCTGATCAATCCAGAACCCCCAGAGCAGGCCAATGACAGCAAGCAGGCCTGCTTCAATATAGGCACCGCCAACAGGAATATGCCCTTCTGACAATAAAAATAGTTTATGGTTAATCCTGTCCGTCTCACGGTCACGAATCTGATTTAATATGTATATGCTTCCGACTACCAGAGAGAGGGCAGCAATAGATCCGAAAAGCCCCATTGAACGATGAAAACCATTTTCACCGTGACCAAAAGCTTTAGCACTCCAATGACCTGCTAGATAATATGTCCATATTGGATAAAATAATGTAGGCCGAAGCAGAAAGAGCCAATCAAATAAACGTACAAAATACCTCATCCCATATCCTCATGATATCAGCACTCCAGCTGCTCCTTGGACATGCTCCGTTCAAATTTCACCGGGTAATCACCGCTGAAACATGCTGCACAATAACCTACTCCCTTTTCAGGCACAGCACTATTCAGGCCTTCAAGTGATAGATACTCCAAGCTGTCAACTCCCAGATGTTTTGCGATCTCATCGACTCTCATACGGTTGGCAATTAACTCATTCCTGGTTGGAAAGTCCATACCATAATAACAGGGATGCATGATTGGCGGGCTGGAAACACGGATATGCACCTCTTTAGCGCCGGCTTTTCGGATAATCTGTGCCAGCACCTGAAGTGTAGTTCCCCGTACAATGGAATCTTCTACCACAACAACACTCTTGCCCTTTAAAACTCCTGCAACCGGATTAAATTTTACTTTGACATTAAAATGCCGGATAGCCTGCTGAGGCTGAATAAATGTACGCCCGACATAGTGATTCCGAATAAGACCCAGTTCAAATTTGATTCCAGATTCTTCCGAATAACCCAGAGCGGCCGTATTACTGGAATCCGGAACGCTGATGACAATATCTGCATTGGCAGGGTATTCCTGCGCCAGACGGCGGCCAAGTTTTCGTCGCGTCTTATCTACATTCTGTCCGAATATTCTGCTGTCAGGCCTTGAAAAATATATATATTCGAAAATACAGTGTGAACAGCGGGTTACCTTGGCGAATTGCTGAGATTTAATTCCGTTTTTATTGATGACGAGTAGTTCACCGGGTTCTACATCACGAACATATTCAGCACCGATCAAGTCAAAAGCACAGGTCTCTGAAGCAACTACAGGACTTTGGTCTAACATACCCAGAGCCAGTGGCCTCACACCATTGGGATCACGAGCGACTATCAATTGATCCTTTGTCATTATCGTCAATGAAAACGCACCGCGTATCTGTGTCAAAGCATCTTTAATTTTATCAATTATATTATCTTTTTTGGATCGGGCAATCAAATGCACAATCAATTCACTATCAGTAGTACTCTGAAATAGCGCGCCCTCATCCTGAAGCATCTGCCTGATAGAACCTGAATTAACAAGATTTCCATTATGTCCCAATGCTAATGGTCCATCTTGAATATTCACAAGCAAGGGTTGGACATTAGAGATGTCATTAGATCCTGTTGTAGAGTACCTATTATGGCCGATGGCCATATTGCCCTTTAACTTCTGTATAATTTTTGGCGATGAAAACACATCGTTCACCAATCCCATTCCAACATGACGATAGACCCGCTTACCATCTGAAGAGATAATTCCCGCACCTTCCTGACCGCGATGCTGAAGTGTGTAAAGCCCGAGATAGGCCATTTCAGCAGCTTCGGGATGATTAAATATACCAATAATACCACAATATTCTTTAGGTTTGTCACACATTTCTACAAAACTCCTGTTAAAACTATTGGATTTGAATAAATCCATCCTCTGCCTTTTCGACAGATTTCAACTCTGTACACGCCAGGCATGTTTACCTTGCATTGAAGCGACTGCCCCACAGCCTCCTCAATTACGGTTCCGTCTCTCAACAGACAGATGTGACCCTGCTGTGGCGCTGTTACTGTAAGGGACAACGTGCCATCAAAAACACGTCTGCTGCCCATTACGACAATCTCATCATTTATTTCGCCGTAAAAACGAAAACCTCGCGCATCTCCCAAGGAATAATTGGAGACAAAACAGTGTCCGGAAACAAGTCCTTGATAGAGAGCGGCTTCAGATTGATGAAAACCGGCATCAGCTCCGGGCTCTTCCGGAGTAAACACATGTGTTCTTATGGATTTAAACTGCACTTTATACGGATAAATCTTAACCGGAATAAATCCCATTAATTTGATTGTAAAAGCATGAACATCAATGCCGCCTACACCAATTACTCTCCGTTCACGATTCAACCTGTCCCATCTCTGCATGATCTCAGGAACCGGAAAACGAATAGAACGCAGAGGGTGCCAAATCCTCCATAATGCATTACGCCATGTCAGCCCTTCCATCCATTCTGACAGCTGATTCCATATTTCAATTCCATCATATCCTTCAGCATCCCAAGCAGTCCACGGATACGGAGGATAAGCCTCAAAATAATTACGTTTTTCAGCGGGATGTGCAATAATACCAATGCCACCTGCGCCTTTTACCTGAGCAACATATTCAACAGCTTTGCGGCCCGGCACTTCCTCATTGAGCCGGAATGCAAGATAGTGATTTTTGTCATCCTCATCATTTATCTCATATCCGATCAATACCAGAATGCGGCCATACCATCCCTCAAGACCGTGGCGTTTTGGTTCAAGAGTATTATGATCTGAAAACATAAGAAAATCAAGACCCTTGGTTCCGGCAATCTCAGCAATTTCCGGAATAGCCAGAGCACCGTCAGAATGCAGTGAATGCAGATGAACCGCACCCACAGATTCATAAAACGAAAAATCGGAAGACGTCACCATGACAATACATATCCCCCGAGCAAAATGCCCGCTACATTAGCGACAATGTCTTTAACACTGGCTGAGTGCCCCTTACGGCCAATGTCATAGTACTCTTTTGCAATTCCGACAACCAAGGCTGTAGTCATACCAATTACCTGCGCCTCTCTTACTCACTACCAGTTACAGCTTAAAGAAAATGAGAGCCCGGCGGAACCACCAAATCCTGCAGACAAGTCAGGCCCGACATCAAATGGTCTCAACTTGGCGTCAACAAATGCATCAAGAACATTTAAAAGCCATAGACCTGCAGCATACCATAAAAACCGACTACGCTCATTACGGTAGAATAGCATTGCACTCTCAAAATTTTTCCTTGACATATCATCTTGTGCGGCATTAAAATCTCCAAGAGCACTTTGTGCTCTCTGATTTTGCGCAACGGCTACACCAAATAAAACCGCCTCACCCGCTACTACCAATGCCGCCTTCCACTTGGCACCATTTGTCCACTGCCCCCATCCCGGCAACAGAGATGATCTGAAGACTACTTTTCTGACAGTGGGGAATGAAACCCTTACAGTGTCTTGATTGCTCTGAGCCATGCAATTGTTACTCGCTAACACGACAAGAATACAAAGCGATAACATTTTAGTACTAAAATACTTCAATATTTACCATTCAATATTTACTGCTCCGGCACTTGAACAACAGCTTCAATTTCTACCATTACATCCTTAGGAAGCCGCGCAACCTCAACAGTAGAACGAGCAGGCGGTTGAGCACCAAAATAACTTTCGTAGATGATATTCATCCGGGTAAAATCATTTAAATCATTCATAAAAACAGTAGTTTTAATCACCTGTTCCATCGTTACACCGGCAGCCTCTACAATGGCCTTCAGATTCTCAAGAACTTGCCTGGTCTGATCTTCTATGGAATCACCGACGACTTCACCCGTCCTGGGATCAAGCGGCACCTGACCGGCAGTAAACATCAACCGACCGGGTGCAATATGAACTGCCTGGCTGTAAGGGCCCAATGCAGCAGGGGCCTTTTTTGTAGATATTATTTTTCGGGGCACAACACCTCCATCTTTATAATACCGCAACATGCGGCATCTATATCAATTGTTTTTACAACGAATACCCTGATTATCAGGATCCATGCGATTACTTATTATCACCCATATCTTCATACTGGGCATCAGCAACATCTTGCTCACTTAAATCAAGAGGTTTATGTGCATTCTCACCCTTAACAGACGAATCAGGTGATTTAACAGTTAAATTTTTAAAAAATTTAAATCCCATATAACCTAACATCGCAAGAATAAATATTCTAAACATACAATACCTCTAATGTTTCAAAGGAACATAATAACGTGTTCCCACAGGGGGATGAATAATCTGATACATCAAATCATCCAGATCTTCTTCATTTTGTACAAAATCAATTTCAGATGTATTAATTACCAGTAAAGGTGTATCTGTATAACGAAAGAAAAATTCATTATAAGCTTCATTGAGCCGGCTGATATAGTCACCGGCCATATGCCGCTCATATTTTCGATTCCGCTTTTTTATATTTAACATCAAACGGTCTGTTGTAGACTGTAGATAGACCACCAGATCAGGCTTTGGCAACTCAGATTCCATCAAGGTTGCAATACGGTCATAAAGTAACAGATCACGCTCTTCCAGGTTCATAAATGCAAAGATTTTATCCTTGGCAAAAACATAATCGGCTATCAAATACGGATGAAACAGATCCTGCTGCGGCAGCTCCAGCAACTGCTTGTATCGACTTGTCAAAAAAAACAGCTGAGTTTGAAAGGCATAACGCTGCGGATCTCTGTAAAAGTCGTCCAAATAAGGATTATCTTCCGGTTTCTCTCCGATAAAACGTGCATTCAAACGCTCACAGAGCAAGCGTGCAAGACTGGTTTTCCCGGCGCCAATGACGCCCTCAACAGCAAAATAAGTTACATCTTTTGCATCGGCGGTCTCGGCCATAGATCATCCCCTGCTTTAAACTCAGTGACTGCACAAGTGTCTGTGCAACAATCCAGCAACACTATTAAACTCCTGTCCAACCCCGGTACTACATAATCAGGTGCTAATTCCACAAGCGGTCTCAATACAAATCGTCTTTCGGAAAGGTGTGGATGTGGCACCTGCAAGTTTCTATTATTTATAATATCATACCCCATTAACAATATATCAATGTCAATGGAACGCGGCCCCCATTTAATATGCCGTTCTCTTCCGAGGCTGCGCTCAATTGAAAGACAGGCAGCAAGTAATTCTACTGCAGACAGAGTAGTTTGAAGCTCACATACCATGTTTAAAAAACCGGCCTGATCCTTCAACCCCCACGGCTCTGTCTCATAGACCGATGATATATTGCATAGCTCATTACCAGGAAAAGAATCCAATGCAATAATGGCATCAGATAAATTCTTATACCTGTCTCCTATGTTGGAGCCAAGGCCAATAAATACGGGGCCCAAATATTCAATTCTCCTATGCGACTTCCTGCTTGATGAAGTAGCTAACAATATATTGATAATACTTGAATTTGTCAACCTCAAAAGGCTGATTTTAATGCCGCAACAACACATAATAAAAAAAGCCATTGACATATAACAAAGTTTTTTGTAAGCTCTTAATGAGCATATGCCCATTAAAAACAAACTTCTTCAAATAAATTATTTGAGGCGGTGATTTAAGAAGGAGTATTTCTAAGATCCAGAACGGATGTTCAGACAAGGTTGTTTAAAAATTTAATCAATAATTAATTACGGAAGCAATATGCCCAGACCCACAAAATGCCGCTGGATCAGTAATCGCCCACAGGCCACACTCTTCAAACCCCAGGGACTACCTATGCACCAGCTTCAGCAAGTGGCCCTGGCCGAAGATGAACTTGAGGCATTACGCCTGGCAGATTGGGAAAACCTCAGCCATGAAAAAGCAGCAGAGGCAATGAACGTATCCAGAGCCACTTTCGGACGAATAGTCGCCCGAGCCCGCAAAAATACCGCTGATGCACTCATTCATGGTAAAGCCATTGCCATAGGCGGCGGTACTGTTGATTATCAACCGGAACACCCATGTGGACGACGTAGGTATTGTTTGGACCGCCCACCTGTAAAAGGTGAAGATGACAACATATAACAACATTACTGAAGCTTGGTCAGACAAGGCTTTGTCCATGGCCAGGGAACCATTGAACCTGGGTGAGATGCTGGTCTATGATGCAGTATCATTGTTGCGCGGACCATGCGGAGACCGTATGTCAATATGGATTAAACTGGAAGGCAATGTAATAGATAAAATTTCTTTCATGACAGACGGCTGCGGTGCCACATTTGCTGCAGGAAGTGCTGTTACACAACTGGCAAAAAGGTGCACAATCTTTAAAGCCCGCAGCATTACACCCCAGGCTGTAATCAATGCCTGTAATGGTCTTCCGGCCAGCCACTTACACTGTGCAATTCTGGCAGTACATACACTCAACAAAACACTGGACAAGCTTTAACCAAATAGCAAATGACAAACAACAAATGACAAATGACAAATGATAAATAGCTAAGGATAAAAACTATGTCAACACAGCAGGAACAACAAGCGCAACAGGATCAACGCATTGAGGAAAATCTCAAGCATATTAAACATCGAATAGTAATTTTTAGTGGTAAAGGCGGCGTTGGTAAATCAACTGTCGCCGTCAATTTGGCCTATGCCATGAAAAACCGGAACCACAAAGTCGGTCTCATGGACGCAGACATTACCGGCCCCAATATCCCTCAAATGACGGGTCTCACCGGTTCACCCAAGATACATGAAGATGGAAAACGCTTCTACCCCCAGGAAAAAAATGGTGTGTCAATTGTATCTATGGCCAGCTTGATGCCACCGGACACAGCACTGATATGGCGCGGCCCGCTGCGTTCCACTGTGATTACACAATTCCTGGGAGATGTACTATGGGGAGAACTTGACCACCTTCTGGCTGACCTTCCACCCGGCACAGGTGATGAAGTACTTACAGCGGCACAACGTATGAAACCCCAGACCGCTGTAGTTGTTACAACCCCTCAAGACGTATCTCTGGCAGACTGCCGCCGTGCAGTAACAATGGCAAAAAAACTGGAAATCCCACGCATTGCCGTTGTTGAGAACATGTCCGGACTGATATGCCCACACTGTGATAAAAGCATTGATATATTTGACAGCGGCGGTGGTGAAAAACTGGCCCTGGAAACCGGTGCCACATTCCTGGGCCGCATCCCAATGGAGATCGAGACCCGTATCGGAGGGGACATAGGCCAGCCGGCTGTTCTTCACAGACCGGAAAGTGCCACAGCCAGAGCTTTCGAAGAGATAGCCACTCAGCTGGCATCTCTTATCAAATCGTAATCTTATCTTGCCAGAGCCCTCACACTATTATTGTGAGGGTTCTGATTTCAACCTTTCTTCTCGTTCCCATGCTCTGCGTGGGAACGGAACGCATGTCCTGACGCTCTGCGTCATTTTCCTGAGTTTTAACAAGACGCTGGAGCGTCAGTATAGAGCATTCCCACGCGGAGCGTAGGAACGAGTAAATAAGGAGCATTTGTACACATCCAACACCGGGTACGTGCCTAGGCACGTACCCGGTGTTGAATGTCAAGTGTCTTGAATGTCACTTGATAAAAATTGTTTTAACAACACTTGTCCTGGTTTCAGTTATTAAATAAAATAAGTATGTTCCACTCGGAACATCAGGTTCTGGAACCCATCTAACTTGATATATTCCTACAGATCGAAATTCATCAACCAATACTTTAACAGCACGCCCGTTAATGTCAAAAACGGTCAAGTTTACGTGCTGAGATTTTGGTAATGAAAACTCAATACTGGTTTGCGGATTAAATGGGTTGGGATAGTTTTTGCTGAGAGTGAAACCTTCTGGTTGAGAATCAATAACTACTTCTTCAACAGCGCTAGTTCCATAATCAAGTACATATATCCCGTTTAGACCACCGGCCCAAATCTTTTCATCTTCAGCAATAGTAAGGCTGAACAATCCACCAGTAGGATGAACTGTGCGATCTGTCATCTGATGATATGGAATTACATTAAAGTCATCATCTAATCTGAACCAATTTTCATTAGAGAGAATTACCAATGGAACTTCACCTGGCGGTAATTCTTTGTAAGCGTCACGCCCATTTGCAAAGAAGTAATTACCGAATCGATCTTCGGCAATAGACTTACATAAAGAAAGGCCTACTTCATTTCCACTTTCAATACTGAAGGAGCGACTATCGGGGTTTACTTTAAAAAAGGTGGGGGTGTTTTCATATTTTTGATCATATTCCACAACAGTGAGGATTTCAGTTTTGTCATAGCTCCAAGCCAATGAATTGCAGTATCCATCCTTAATGACCCACTCAGATGTCTTGGTATTAAAATCAAACACCAATAGTCCAAGATCCGTACCAATCCACAGTTGATTCCTGATGGAATCCAACAAGCAGACAATGATTTGGTTTGCAGGAAATTGGCCATTAATAATGGTGTAACTAGCGACCAAAGCAGACTGTGAATCAAATTCAAACAGGCCGCCTGCTTTTGACGTGCTTCGACTAAGTGTTCCTGAACACATCCAGAAGGTGTCATTGTTTTTGACACCAGCAATAAACGGATTGAAGGTCTGAAAATGTTGACCAGAAACGTAAAAATTGCTGGTCCACTCCAAGTTGTCTGTTTTGGTTTCGGCAGTACCATCAGACAATATGGCATAAGCTGACTGGTCTTCAAAAAAGACTCTGCTTGTCGGGCTACCGACATTAAAATTATTTAAGTGATTGCCATTGAGATCAATAACACCAACATGCCATTCAGCATTAAAAAAAATATTGCCAGTGTAAGGGTCTTGTGCAATCCCCACCACAGCTCCATCTGTCACGTCATTCCCATAATATTGCTTTAACTCCAGATTTGTTACGTCTTGCGCAACAAGGGAGGTAAATAACATCAGGAAGAGTGCGAAACTTAATTTCTGCGTTTTCATCTTGTACCTCCTTTGTATTTTTGTGCATTATTGCACGTTTTGTGAAAAATTTGTATCTGTTTTTATTATACACCTTTGAGATTGTTTGTCAAGGGAGTTTTTGAGGTTTACCTGTTTTTGTTTTATTTTAAAAAGATAAATAAGAAAAGTGAAGAAACAAAATTATTTTTTTCTGTCTCCCCCCACACCCACCATTTAACATAATCAGTAATCTCATTAAATGGCACAAATACATATGATGCATAATTGGTTGGAAGAGAAAAAGATATAGAGATTGGCAACGAACAAAACGAACAAGAGAGAACCAAATATAAGGATTTGCAAAAAAAGATGTGAAACCGAATAACCTAGAATATTTTTGTTTTCTAATTATATTTTTTGTTGTTCGTCTTGTTCGTTTTGTTCGTTGCTAAATTTTTTGTCATCCCTGTTTTTTTGTCAGGACTTCATTAAATTTACATAACAGTGATAATGCACTGTTTTTACTTTTGAGAAAGACCCGACCAAAACGATTTGTACCTTGCCATTCCCCGCTTTTTTCCTTATTTTATACATTCTCGTAAACAGAAAAAGAACAGGTATATGATTCAACTTCCAATTTCAATTGATAATTGCATTGTCAGAAGCTACCGTCATTATGATGGCCAGTCCCTGGTTAAATATGCAAATAATCCTCGCGTTGCCGGTATGCTCAGAGATATGTTTCCCAATCCATACACCTTGGCTAACGCAGAAGCCTGGCTATATTTTGTGGAGCACCAACCGGTTGAAGCTTATTTTGCTATTGTCATGCAAGATGAATGCATAGGCGGTATTGGTCTTAACCTGCAAGGAGATGTAAGCCGGATGACAGCTGAAATTGGATTCTGGCTGGGTGAGCCTTTCTGGGGACAGGGAATAGCCACAGAAGCTGTACGGGCACTGTTAAAATATGGCTTTGAAACAATAAATTTAAATAGAATTCAGGCCAATATCTTTGAGTCCAACCAAGCCACACGTTGTGTTCTTAAAAAAACAGGATTTATCAAAGAGGGGCGTCTTAGAAAAAGCGTTGTTAAGAACGGACAGATCATGGATCAACTTATATATGCCATATTACGCCAGGACTATGATGAAAATGCACCGCCTGCGCCATGTAATCCATAATTAATAATTGATTTTACATACATATTTTACTAGCTTAAAGTTTATACATGGAGACTGTAATGATAGAAGGCGTTACAACAAAAAAATTGAGTGTTATACCGGACGAACGGGGTAGACTCATGGAAATATTACGAGTGGATGATGATCAATTTGAACGCTTCGGACAGGTTTATATGACTACAACCTATCCCGGCGTCATAAAGGCATGGCACTATCATAAATTGCAAGACGACAACGTTACTGTAGTTAAAGGCATGCTCAAGCTTGTACTCTTTGACGACAGAAAAGATTCGCCTACATGCGGTGAAGTTAATGAATTTTTTCTGGGTGACCACAAACCGCTTCTTGTACATATTCCACAT
The DNA here is from genome assembly GCA_023139105.1 of bacterium. GTDB lineage: Bacteria > Zhuqueibacterota > QNDG01 > QNDG01 > JAGLOF01 > JAGLOF01. Next base: position 27,765 of record JAGLOF010000052.1, on the reverse strand, counting down.
CACGTATATCATGGGTGGAAATGTATCAGCGAGACAGAGGCCATTGCCGTTAATTGCGTTACAGAGGCATATAATTATAAACTTCCTGACGAACACAGGCTGGACTTTGATTCTCCCGATGTACCCTACGACTGGGGCATCAAGATGGGCTGACTCGTATAGATTGCTCTACGATTATTTAAAGATACCGGGATCGGAAAAAATTAACCACTGAATACACTGAATACTCAGAAGTGGCTTAAAAAAATGCAACTCCCTTTTCCGTGTTTTCTGTGTTTTCTGTGGTTTCATTGCTCTCAAATTACAAACAGGATTACTCCATGCGCACTCTACTCGTAACCGGCGGTGCCGGATTTATAGGCAGTAATTTTATCCGGTACATGCTTAATAAACACAGTAATATTCGAATTGTCAATCTTGACAAACTGACCTATGCAGGCAATCTTGATAATTTGCGTGATATTGAAAAAGATGACAGATACCGTTTTGTAAAAGGTGATATCTGCGATGCATCTATTGTTGATCCCCTGGTTAAAGAAGTAGATATCATCGTCAACTTTGCCGCAGAGAGCCATGTTGACCGCTCCATAGGGAGCCCGGATGATTTCATACAGACCGACGTATTCGGCACTTTTGTACTTCTTGAAGCCGCCCGCAAATACAGTATCGACAGATTTGTACAGATCTCCACTGACGAAGTATATGGTTCAACTGAAAACGGATTCTTTAATGAAACCGACACACTGAATCCATCCAGCCCATATGCCGCATCCAAATGCGGAGCCGACAGACTGGTTTATTCATATTACGTCACTTATAAACTACCTGTAGTAATCCCCAGAAGCTCTAATAATTTTGGTCCATATCAGTATCCTGAGAAACTAATATCACTCTTTACAACAAATGCTATTGAAGACAAGTCCCTTCCTATTTATGGTGACGGTCTTAATGTACGTGACTGGCTCTATGTTGTGGATAATTGTGAAGGCGTGGAAGCTGTTATGGAACGTGGGGGCGATGGAGAGGTCTACAATCTTGGTGCAGGCAATGAAAAGACTAACCTGGAAATAACCGGGCTAATCCTCAAAGATCTGGGCAAACCCGAATCTTTGATGACCTATGTGGAAGACCGCCTGGGCCATGACAGACGTTATGCTCTTGATACTTCTAAAATCAAGACACTTGATTGGGCACCCCGCCACACCTTTGAAGATGCCATGGCAGAGACCGTGGCATGGTACAGGGATAACGAGACATGGTGGAAAAAAATCAAAAGCGGTGAGTATTTAGAGTACTACCGTCAGCAATATAAACAATCGCATTAATAGGGAGAGCTCAATGGACCTCAAATTAAAAATTGAGAACAAAGATGCTGTAATTGGCATGATAGGCCTTGGCTATGTAGGTCTTCCGTTGTTGCTGGAATATATCGAAGAAGGTTATAAGGTCATAGGTTATGATATTGACGAGCACAAAATCACAGCCTTAAAATCCGGTAAAACATATATTAAACATATTTCCGATGATAGAATTTCTGCCATGAATGCTACAGGGCTCTTTGACTGTACAACGGATTTCTCCAGACTTCCCGAGGCCGATTGTATTGTAGTTGCAGTACCAACTCCGCTGGACAAACATCAACAGCCAGATCTTTCATATATACAGAACACATCGGAAACAATTGCAACATACCTGCGCAAAAACCAGCTTGTTGTTTTGGAATCTTCTACATGGCCAGGCACAACCATGGAGGTCATGAAACCTATTCTAGAGACCTCAGGATTAAAATATGCAGAAGACTTCTACCTTGCCTTCAGCCCTGAACGTGAAGACCCTAACAATCCAAACTTTACAACCAGGACTATCCCCAAGGTAGTAGGCGCAAATGACGATGCAAGCCGCAGCATAGCCAAAGCTTTGTACGATGCCGTTATTATACAAACCGTCGTAGTCTCCTCCAGCCAGGCAGCAGAGGCCACCAAGCTGCTGGAGAACATTTTCAGATCCATCAATATTGCACTGGCAAATGAGATGAAGATGATAATGGACCGTATGGGCATTGATGTATGGGAAGTAATAGATGCTGCATCGACAAAGCCTTTCGGTTTTATGCCATTCTATCCCGGCCCCGGCCTTGGCGGCCATTGCATTCCCATTGACCCCTTCTACTTGACCTGGAAGGCCAAGGAATATGATATGCCCACGCGTTTCATCGAACTTGCAGGTGAAATTAATACATACATGCCATACTGGGTTGTTGAGCAGGTGATGCAGGCACTTTCTGAACGGAATAAAGCTCTTAAGGGTGCAAGGATATTAATGCTTGGCGCCGCATACAAAAAAGACGTTGATGATATGCGTGAAAGCCCCACATTGAAATTGATTCATCTGTTTGAAGACAGAGGTGCCGAAGTTGACTATAATGATCCGCATATTCCTGTAATGCCCAAGGTTCGTAAATACAGCTATGATATGGAGTCGGTTGAACTGACTCCTGAAAACCTGGCATCATATGATGTGGTCTTTATCTCAACAGCACACAGCATTTATGACTATGATTTTATTGTCAAACACGCTCAATTGGTTGTAGATACACGAAATGCAACTAAAGATGTAACTGAAGGCAGAGACAAAATAGTTAAGGCATAAAGACAAACCGAGGAATACTGCAAGTGAGACTGAAAAAGCTGATAATCAGCCTGATGCTTTTAGTAGCTGCCGGCAGTTGTATAGCCCAGCTCATTGATGAAACGCAGACTGTTCGTGAAAAACAATCCAGCTTGCCTAAGGCTGTTGACTTTTCAAAGCTGTTTGAAGCTGATAAAATGACCGGAGATGAATTTAATGCCTGGCAACGTAACAGACAGATAAAGCTCCGGGAACGGCTTGGAGAAGTTGAAGCCCTGGAAGGTGCTGTGGATGCCAATAAATACATTGTCGGCCCCGGAGACATCTTCAGTTTCAATATTTGGGGTGCACTGGAGCATCAATTGCCACTGCAGGTCTCTCCTGAAGGCAAGCTGCTGATTCCATCGGTTGGTGAAATTAATGTTGCAGGACTGACACTGACAAAAGCCCGAAACAAAGTTCTTGATATGGCTCAACCTGTCTATGCAGGAAGCAAACTCAGCCTGTCATTGGAAGCCTTGCGTTTTTTCCGTGTTCATGTTGTAGGTGAAGTACAGTTTCCCGGTACATACATAGCCAGAGCAGTTGACCGTATCTCGGAAATGATTACTCTTGCCGGCGGCATTACCGAGCGTGCCTGGAAAGGCGGCATAGAGATCAGGCATACAGACAGCACAAAAAGCATTTTCAACCTTAACGCCTTTGAGCTGACAGGAAATTTAAATACAGATAGCTTTGTTACAGGCGGTGATATTATTTTCATACCACCCATTGGGTTAAATGCCGAACTGGTTAAAGTTGAAGCAGATCAGGAATCTTCAGGATCATACCGTATTCTCGAAGGTGAGACTCTGCTTACTTTTCTACAGCGCATAAGGGCGTTAAAACGGAATTCCGATCTCTCTAAAATTTTGGTAATCCGGCAGACTGAGGGTACGGATGTGTACCTGTATCCCTTTCAAATTGGTGATACATACGATCTCAAGTTCATATTAGAAACCAACGACCGTATAATACTGCCTTCTCAATACGTATATGTGAAAGGTTCTGTGCGTCAGCCCGGTGCCTACCCATATGTCTTCAACCTGACAGCCAAAGAATATGCAGGCATGGCCGGTGGTGATTTCCGTTCAGGGAACATCACAGGTGTCAAGGTATATCACAGCCGTACAGGTAAAACCGAGTCAGGTGCAGATGTTATGGTTGAACCCGGCGACATTGTTCACCTTCATTTAAACTGGGATCAACGTTTCGGCAATTACCTGCGTATTGTCACTGCAGCAACGTCATTAATCCTGGCCGCCAAGAGTGCCGGGCTGTTTGATAAATAGTAATGGAAGTCAGGATATTTTGATGCAAAATACAAAAAAAAGAGCCAATCTGATCACATATCTCCATATCATAGTAAAATGGAGACGATTTTTAATAATTAACACACTGCTCATCGGTTTTCTGGTTGCATGTTTTAGTTTATTAATGCCTCGTTCTTATCGAGCGACTTCAACACTACTTCCACCAACGGATGAAACAGCCAGCCTGGGAGTCTCTTCTATTTTAAGTAATCTATCTATAGGAGGTCTTGGGGGCTTGAGACCAGGAGCCTTATCCGATGAAAGTTATATATTTCTGGCAATACTAAACAGTAAAACTGTTAGAGAATCCGTAGTAAACAAATTTGACTTGATAACTAAATATAATTCAAAACATATGGAAGAAGCTATCCGTACATTATCAGAAAAAATGTCAATAGACATCAACGAAGATGGGACGATTACTCTTTCAGTAGAAACAGCGACACCATATATAGCAAACAAATCAGATGATGATGAAGCAAGAGTTCTGGCCAAAGATATAACCGACTTTATGATGCAAGAGCTGGACCATGTTAATCGTCAGCATAAAACGCAAAAAGCACACAATACCAGACTATTCATTGAAAAACGGTATATGCAAAACCTTAATGCCATTAAACTTGCTGAAGAAGAATTCCGTTCATTCCAAGAGGCACATGGTACAATCGCACTGCAAGAACAGACCTCCGCTATGATTGAGATAGTTTCAGCCTTAAAAGCACAAATAATTGCTAAAGAAATAGAAATGAGCCTATTGGAAAGGACTGTTGGAACAGCACATTCAGATTGGCTATCTATTCGACACCAAAAAAATGTGATCTCAGAAAAATATTTTGCATTATTATCGGCAACTCCTGAATATGATTCGATTTCGAATAAAGATATCTTCATGCCTATTGACCAACTACCCAGCATAGGGCTTCAATACGTCAGACTATTTAGAGAAGTTACATTGCAAGAAAAAATATTGGAATTCCTTTTACCACAATATGAACAAGCAAAAATACAAGAAGCCAAAGATACACCTACAGTGCAAATACTTGATCAAGCCCGAATACCGTATAAACGCTCCAAACCCAAAAGGGCTTTGATGGTAATCATTGCAAGTATATTAAGCTTTGGATTTGGTTTGATGATTGTATTTTTCATAGAATACATGCAAAAACTAAAATATTCTGATCCTGAATCCAATGCCCGTTTTCTAGAAATAATACAATCATTAAAAAATGATATTCCCAAATTTATTAAAAGGAATTCCTGACCCATATTTGGTATTTAATGGATAAATCAAGCAAAAGAAATCTCCACTATACCCTTATAAAAAACACATCATCCCTCCTAACTTCACAAATTCTGGCTAAAGGGTTGACATTCGTTTTTTATTTTTTGATGGCCAGGTATTTGGGAGACATCGGCATTGGCAAATATTCATTTACTGTTGGCCTTATCAGTATCTTGTTTATAATCTCAGGTTTCGGCCTTGACAACCTCATTGTAAGAGAAGTATCAATAAATAAAAACAAGGCATCACAGTACCTGTCGAATGCTGTTACAATTAAAACCGGATTATCTTTAGTAGCAATTCTTCTGCTTTTTATTTTCTTGCCACTACTGGGAAAATCAGCAGATGTCAACAAACTTGTCCTGTTATTCTGTTTAACTCTATTTTTTGAGAATATCACCACATCCATAGAAGCAATTTTCAACGCTTTTGAACGTCTACATTTTATAGCAATCATGGAAGTATCTTATAATATTCTTAAAGTTATTTTAGCTTTATTTATCAAATTCTATGGTGGCCAACTTGAAATACTCATTATTTGTCTCGTATTAATCAGTGGAATTAAATGCCTTTTCACTCAATACATCCTAAAACGATATTTCTTTAAGTGGCACTATATATTTAAATTCACAAGATTAAAAACCCTTCTGTTAAAATCCTACCCGTTTGCATTAATGGGTGCTATTTCTATTATCTATCTACGTATTGATCTGGTGATGCTATCAACACTGATTGGCGATTCTATAACGGGACAATATGCAGTAGCGTTCAATTTCATTACACTCTTTATGGCCCTTTCTTATGGCTTCAGCCGTTCATTTTATCCAATATTATCACGTCTTTATCATGAATCCCGACAAGCTTTTTTTGCCGCAGGAGAAAAGGGATTAAACTATTTATTTGCTGCAGCCCTTCCAATTGCCATTATAATAACAATATTGGCACCTAAAATAATTATGTTTATTTTTGGCTCTCAATTTGCAGATTCGGCCATCGCTGTCCAAGTACTGATTTGGACCATACCTTTTCTTTTTATGAATGCTCCATTATTAAGAATGTTATATAGTGCAAATCATCAAAATGATGCATTGAAAATAGCTATTATTGGCACAATTTTTAACATTACTATGAACATACTGTTAATCCCACGCATTTCTTTCTTGGGAGCAAGCATTTCAACTGTCCTTTCAGAGCTACTTACATTCTTGCTTTATTACAATAAAGTTAAGTCAGTACTTAACTACCACATCCGGTTTAACCAGACCGCTTTGGCAGCATGTCTGGCAATTATTCCTTTAGCTTTGTTGCTATTAGTTCTACAGCAATGGTTTTGGATTATTACTTTCATTTGTAGTATTTTAGTATATCTTTTTGTATTTGTCTTAATCGGGGGCATACCACGCCATGATTTAATAATACTCAAAGTACTAATTACAAAACATATATTGAAGGAAAGAGCATGACGGATCTTTCAATCATCATTGTAACACGAAATAATGATAAAGAAATTATTCAATGTCTTCGGTCCATCTATGAATCGAAAACTGAGTACTGTATCAAGATATTTGTCATTGACAACAACTCCTCTGACCGTACAAAACAAGTGATCGCCGAAGCTTTCACTGATGTCCAATTGATTACTAATCCTGACAATCCCGGATTTGGACGAGCTTCAAACCAAGGGCTAAAACTCAGTCATGCTAAGTATGTCCTTTTTTTGAATCCTGACACATTGCTATATAAAGATTCATTGGACAAAATGATAATTTTTTTGGAATCACATCAGCAAATCGCATTATTAGGCCCCAAAATCCTTAATGAAGATGGGGCTATACAGCAAGAATGCCTTCGAGACTATCCGTCAATTACAAATGAACTCATATCACTATTACGCCTGGATCGTTTTCTAGGCATAAAACCACCCATCCTTTACAACTATGAACAATCTCAAATTGCTAAAGTATTAAGCGGAGCCTGTTTATTAGGCCGACAAAAAATAATTAAGGAGCTTGGCGGTTTTGATAAAAATTTCTTTCTTTATGGTGAGGACATTGATCTGTGCCGAATGATTCAAAAAGAAGGATATAATTTGTACTACCAAGCTGAAACACAAGTTACTCATCTTGCACATAGATCAATAAACAAAGAACCTGATTTTTCACCTCAGACAATATCCTGTTGGAGTTTATACATGTATTTTAAAAAACACCACGGATATGGATACGCAACACTATATCGTTTTGTAGTTGCAGCGACTAGCTGCATATCAATCGGAATTTATGCTATTTCATTTCAATTCATACGTCATAAGAAAAAAAAATCCGCGCTATTCCATGATTTGCATAAACTCAGATGGGCAACAACTCTTAAAATCAAAGGTTTGCCATGTTAGATTATGACAAACTACAACCCGTGTTAAAAAAGCCTCTTCTGCTATCTTGCTTAATAGTAACTTTATTAATTGAAATCTTACTATTAGCAGGCATTTTTAATTGGGGTGCACGTATTTTACTAATATGTGCTGCCCCTGTTATCATCATTTTTATGATTAAACCTGAATTCAGCCTCTATGCTACAATCATTGTTGGATATTCAGGCATCGCTTCATCTCTATTTCAAGGCCTCTTTCTACCTTTGATTGTCACAACAACTGGTTTATGGCTGCTCTCCACATTAATCAATCAAGACCGCATACATTTTACTGATAGACAAACAGTTCTGTACTTCATATTAGGTTTATTAATTCTTTCCTCAACATTATATGCGAAAGACCAAGGCGGATCTCTTGCAAAAATTTTAGAATTCGGAAAATATCTACTTTTATATTTCCTTATTATTCATCTTGTAAAATCTGAAAAGCAGATACGACTTCTATTTTGGCTCATTGTCGTTTCAGGTCTTTGCATGTTTACTTTTGGCCTATATTACTCTTTCGTTGCCGGCGAAGCCGCATCTGGCATGCGATTAATTAGCTTAGTTCAAGACCCAAATTCATTTGCTATAAAACTACTTCCTGCCGTTGGCTTTTCTTATGCTCTATTCAAGATTGAGGAGAAAAACGTTCTTAAACTCCTTGCCCTGCTATCTCTAATGCTACTTTCTCTCTGCATTGTTGTCACATTTAGTCGAGGCGGCTTAATGGGACTTATCACGATATTAGGACTAATAAGCTGGGTTGAGTTCAGAAACAAAAAAGGCATACTATTTGGGATAACAATCTTTGTTATCCTTGTTATTACGATCCCTCCTGAATTAATTTTTCTGCGCATTCAGGGATTAAGCACAACAAAACTTGACTCCTCCATACTTCAACGGCTACGGCTTTTAAAGGGTGGATTACATATTTTTCTTGAGCACCCTCTGATTGGTGTCGGTGCTGGTAACTTCATGGCATATAGCCGTCAATATGCGGGTACATTATTTCCAATGGTCGCACATAACTCATTTCTTGAAGTTGCTGCTGAGCTTGGTATTATCGGCCTGACTGTATTTATTTCATTGATAAGCACTACAATAAAACGACTTAGAAAAACATTCTCAAACCACACATCTTATACAATTACACAATACGTAAGAGGTGTACTCTTTTCTTTATTTGGCTTTTTAACACATTCACTATTCCTTTCCGAAGAGTATAACATCATACTTTTCCTGTTGATTGCCTTGGCCGTTATCCTTAACCGATTCCCAAATAACATAGTGCTTAAATCTAATGAATAAAATTCGAATCGCATATGTAATTAACAACCTGACTGTCGGTGGTGCAGAAAAGTTACTCCTGAATACAATTCAAGTATTAGATCAGTCTCAGTTTGAAATTCATGTTATTCCACTTTTATCACCACTAACCCTTCTTGATCAATTTGTAACAACAGGGGCGATGGTCCATCCTATTAACATGAAAAACAAAAGAGACTGTACTTGTCTATTCAAGCTCATACACTATTTTAAGAAAAATAAAATTGAAATAGTACATACTCATCTTACTGAAGCCGATTTCTGGGGACGGCTTTCTGCAATCCTTGCTGGCATACCAATCATCCTGGCTACTGAGCATAGTATTGAACCATGGAAGATAAAACCTGAAACCTGGAAGGCGAAACTCCGTATTCTGTCAGAAAAATTATTAGTAAAACATAGTTGTGGGATTTTAGCAGTATCTGAGGCGGTTAGAACAAGTTTAATTGAACAAATCCACTTCCCTAAAAGTAAAGTCCATATTCAGTATAATGGGATATTATTCCCAGATGAACTGCCTCAGGAAATACAATATCGTGACCATATAGCCATTGGCTTTTTGGGACGGCTCTGCCAACCAAAACGCATTGATAGATTGTTTTTAGCCTTCTCATTGGCCCAAAAGCAATTACCTACCCTACAACTAAAACTGGCAGGATCAGGCCCACTTCTGACAAATTTACAAATTCAGGCTGATGCCCTAAACCTGAATCAACATATTACTTTTTTGGGCCATATAGATAACATAAATAACTTCTTCCAGTCAATTGATATTCTTATATTTACTTCGGATCGTGAAGGAATTCCACTTGCTATGTTGGAAGCCATGTATTTTTCTAAACCCATTATTTCAACAACTGTAGGTGGAATACCCGAAGTAATCCGCTCAGGAACCGAAGGCATTCTCACGAAAACAATGGAGCCAGAAAGTATCGCAAACGCCATTGTCAAGCTATCGCAGAGTAGCACACTACGAATAAATATGGGAAAATCAGCCCGTGAACGAGTAATTAACCACTTTAACTTGTCTACTCGTGTAAAAGAATTAGAGTGTTTTTATAAATCTTTAATTACGGACAATCAAACATGAACAATAAACGCATTAAAATACTACAAATCCTTAACCATGCAACCCTTGCCGGCACTGAAAAACATGTCTTGCAGCTTGCACAAAGACTTGACAGAGATGTTTTCGACATATTCATTGCATGTTTCGAAGAAGGCCCATTGCTTGAACAATTCTCGGATATGGGCATCAAAGCACATGCTTTCCCCAAAAAATCCCGGATAGATATAAGAGCTACATTTAGCTTTTACAAATTTATCAAAAATAATAAGTTCGATATTATTCATGCTCACGGCAGCCAGCTTCCTGGATGGTTAGGCAGATTGGCAAACATTCCCGTGATCATTGAAACCCGTCATGGTCTGCGTCTTTCTGACAATACATTTAAACATATGTCCCCATTAACATACTGGCATCAACGGTTAAAAGTAGCATTATCCAGCACTTTGCTTACAGTTGCAGAAACAGACCGCCAAATATTAATCACTCAATTTGGTGCAAAACCCACTCAAGTCCACAATATCTATAATGGCGTAGATGCCAGTGTAATTGCAAAGGAAGCATATCAGCGTAAACTAATTCGCAAGCAACTGGGACTAACTGATCAGGACTGGCTTGTAGGTACTGTGGCCCGTTTAACACCACAGAAAGGCCTAAACTATTTTATCGATGCGATGAGTATATTAAAAAAAATGAACCGGTGTCCTCATTGCATCATCATCGGTGACGGACCTGAGAAAGAGCCGCTCATGGCTCAGAGCCATTCTCTTGGACTCGATGCTTTCATCCACTTTCTTGGATATCAACAAGATATTCCAGGCTATTTACATGCCATGGACTCCTTTATACTTCCTTCAATCTGGGAAGGCTTGCCCTATGCCATTCTTGAAGCCATGGCTGCTGGCAAGGCCGTTATTGCCTCACGTATATTTGGAATGGAAGAAATCATCTCCCACGATAAAAATGGCCTATTGGTTCCTCCCTGCGATGCTGAAAGCTTAGCCACTGCGATATTTGACATATCCCAAAATAAACAGCGTGCACAAATGTTAGGGATGAACGCACAAAAATCGATCCAAAATAAATTCTCAATTGACCAAATGATTCACCAAATATCCGAATTTTATCGTTCTCAATTCGAAGTACAATTAGGATAAGCATGAACATCTGCATAGACGCACATCTCTCAGAAAATCAACTAACCGGTATCGGACGATACCTGAATGGTCTGATTCCTGAATTAATTCAACAAGGCCAGCGGCATTATTGGACACTTTTACTGACTGATAACCTGGAGAGCAACCATCCGCTTTCTATGATTTCCGGGCCCAATGTTCAAAAAATTCCGGTCGGGCTACGTGGTCCGTCACTAAAACAGCATCTGGTTACTTCTAGAATTTTACGCACTAATAATATCGATCTTTACCATCACCCTCACTTTGATCTTCCGTACAGAATAACTGTACCCACAGTCGCCACTATCCATGATTTAAAATACATCCGTCACCCACATTTTTTCCCAAAGAAAAGCTTGTTAAAAACAGCATACATACACCATACTTTAAAACATACACTTAAAAGAGCAAACCGCATAATCGCAATTTCCGATTTTACACGAAATGACTTACACCAATTCTCCAATACTACTAGTAATAAAATAGATGTCATTCATCATGGCCTTGATCATCCTGAATGGAAAATATCAAATGCTAAAATACACCATGCATTGAATCTGGAAAATCCTTATATTTTATGCATTGCAGAAAAACGTCCTCATAAAAATCTAACAACTCTGATTCATGCCTTCTCTCAGATGAAAAGAACAGGTTACATGGATCAGCATCTGGTCATTTGTGGTAAATCATATAGTGACTATACAGTGCCAGAAGATCGGGCCAGAGAACTGGGACTTGAAGACATAATACATTTTACCGGGTATGTCAGCGATGAGACAATGGCAACACTCTACAACAATGCATCCTTATTTGTACTGCCCTCCCTTTATGAAGGATTTGGATTCCCTCTACTGGAAGCCATGAAAGCCGGAGTGCCTGTAATTGCAGCAAATACAACTGCAATTCCAGAAATTGTAGGAGATGCGGGCATATTGTTTGAAGCCAATAATCATGACGATCTTGCAAAAAAGATGCAGAATATTATAGATAATCAATCCGAAAGTCAGAGGTTGATCGCAAGAGGATTGGAACGAGCCACATACTTTACCTGGGCCCGGGCTGCAAAATCCACATTACTGTGTTACGAAAGGGCTATAAGAAGTCATAACAATGAATAAAACCAAAATCCTACACATAATCACCAATCTGCCGATAGGCGGTGCCCAGGACAATACGCTTCTGACAGTTGAATACCTGCCGCGTGAACGTTACGAGATTCATCTGTTATACGGCCCCGAAGGTCGTTGGCTGTCCCGTGCGCATTCGATTAGCGGAATACGTTGTATTGAAATGCCTACGTTAGTGCGTCCGATCAGACTATTCAAGGACGTCCGGGCACTCATAGCCATGACGCGGCTGATCCGGCGGGAAAAATATGATATTGTTCATACCCATTCCAGCAAGCCTGGTTTCCTGGGCCGTCTTGCAGCAAAATTAGCCGGGACACCGGTGATTGTCCATACTATTCACGGTTTCCCATTTAATGATTTCATGTCTAAAATCAAACATGATTTTTTTGTAAATCTTGAACGATGGGCCTCAGGGCTAACCGACAAGCTTATCACAGTCTCAGAGCTGAATCGGCAAAAAGCCATTAAGCTCCGGCTAGCACCGGCACAAAAATTCCAAACCATCTATAGCGGTATTCAATTTGCCAGCTTTGACAAGCCTGTTGATTCTGAGGCATTGCGAAAAAATTTGAATATTGCGAAACATATCAAAATTATCGGATTTGTCGGGCGATTGTCTCCGCAGAAAGATCCGCTTTGTCTCGTAGAATCCATGCCTGAAATACTGCGACATCATCCCGAGTCTCATTTTCTCATAGTGGGTGACGGTGAGCTGCGTTGCGACTTTGAAGCACGGGCACATCAACTCAATGTATCTGAGAATATTTGCATACTTGGTTTCCGCGAAGATGTGCCTCAACTTCTGAGAGTCATGGACCTATTTGTACTCTCCAGCCGATGGGAAGGTCTCGGGCGCTCACTGACCGAAGCACTCTACTGCGGTTTGCCATGCGTAGCAACAGCTGTGGAGGGCGTGCCTGAATTGATTACAGACAGTGAGACCGGACGGCTAGTTCCACCGCAGAATCCTGAAGCACTGGCTCAAGCAGTAATCGACATGTTGGATGATATGAATGCCGCACAAATCATGGCAATTGCAGGACAAAAACGGGTTCGCCGGCTATTCGATGTAAGGCAGATGGTACGACAGATTGATCTCTTATATCAAGCACAGTTGCAGGAAAAAGGTCTTTTATGAAAGGAATAAAAAAGCCAATATACATCCTCACAGACTTCCTCACAATTGAAGCCGCTTTCATTGTCTGGGGCCAAATCAGATTATTCATGGGTTGGTCGTCCCAGGCTACATTGAGCGGTACAATACAACTGTCACTGTTTATATATCTATTCTGGCTGGGACTCTTTACTTTTTTTGGTCACTATAAAACCTGGTACACACGCTCTAGAACCGATGAAGTATTAAAGACATTCAAAACAGTTACTATTGGCATGGTGATTATTTTTCTCATGACAGTAGATATAAGTCAGGATCTATCGAGGCCCATCACCTCAAGTCGTGCCATGATAGCTACATACTGGCTCCTCATGATGGGATTTGTCGGTTTCGGACGAGTCTTTACCGAGACAATCCGTCGCCGCCTGCTAATCAAGGGTATTGGAGTACGCAATGCCATAATCATTGGCTGCGGTGATAAGGCCAGGGAACTGCATCAACGTATTGTAGATGCACCGGCTCTGGGATACAGGATTCTTGGTTATGTTGCACCCAATCTGCCTGAATCTCTGGATGTCTCCTCAAAGACAGCCTTTTTGGGTGAAGTAGCAGATCTTGGTATACTGATAGACAGACATAAAATTCAGGAAGTATTAATAGGTCTCACTAATCGCTCAGAATCCATATTGGAGGGCATAATCACGCAATGCGAAGGGCATGCAGTGGGTATCAAAATAACTCCAGACCACTATGATATTATTGTCGGCCAGGCCAGGATTAACCAGCTGTATGGTTTCCCCCTTATCGAAATATTGCCCGAACTGATGCCCACATGGGAACATATAATCAAACGCGTATCAGACATAATATTTTCACTTGTAATTCTTCTGCTGTTTCTACCCTTTGGCATTTTAACCGCCCTGGCGATCAAGCTGGACTCAAAAGGGCCTGTATTTTACAATCAACGCCGCGTAGGCCGCAATGGCAAAATCTATACAATGATGAAATTCAGATCCATGCGCCAGGATGCCGAGAAAATGACTGGCCCGGTCTGGGCAACATGGGACGATCCGCGCGTCACAAAATTCGGCCGTTTCATGAGACGAACACGTTTAGATGAATTCCCTCAGCTCATCAATGTAATAAAAGGTGATATGTCCTGGGTCGGCCCAAGACCTGAAAGGCCTCACTTTGTTGAACAATTTAAAGAAAAAATACCCCTGTATGCACGGCGGCTGCATATACGCCCCGGCATAACAGGGTGGGCTCAGATAAAGGGGAATTATGACCAGTCTATCGATGATGTAAAACAGAAACTCAATTTTGACCTCTTCTATCTTGAAAATATGTCACTGAGCCTCGATCTTAAAATCATTCTTAATACGCTTTATGTGATGCTGAGCAGTCGTGGACACTGATATCTTATGACTGGACACTTGCAACAGGCCTTTTAAGATCTTACATTAAGAACCGCAGTTCCATCAAAAAAACGAACTGTATGAATATTACTGATTCAATTAATATGCCTTGAATTCGACAAATAATATAGTAGCTACAATTTGAAAATTGGAGAACGGAACACATGTTAGATCTTAGGCTCATCAGAGAACATCCGGAAAAAGTCAAAGCCGGTACTGCCGCTCAAAATGTGGATGTAGATATTGACAGACTTCTGCTGCTGGACGAAGAACGTCGTCAATATATTCAGAAAGGCGACGAACTAAAAGCCGAGCGCAATAAAGCTTCAGCTGCAATAGGCAAGGCAAAAAAGGCCGGAGAGGACGCTTCCGAAGCTATTGCAGCCATGAAGCAGGTTAATGATGATATCAAGGTAACAGATGATACGCTTAAGGATATTCTGGAAAAGATGCGTGACATACAGATTAAAATTCCGAATCTCCCTCATCCCACTGTCCCTGTAGGCGGTGAAGAAAATAATATCCAGGTTCGTACATGGGGCGAGATACCCACATATAATTTTGAAGTAGAAAATCATGCTGACTTGGGACCGCGTCTGGGAATTCTGGATTTCGACAGAGGTGCAAGACTATCAGGTTCCAACTTTGTCACATTCCGTGGTGCAGGTGCCGCATTGGAGAGAGCACTTATCAGTTTTATGATTGATATGCATGTTGAGAAACACGGATATACAGAGGTATCCGTACCTTTTCTTGTTCGCAGGGAGATGATGTTTGGCACAGGTCAGCTCCCCAAAATGGAAGATGACATGTACCATGTTACCGAAGACGACCTCTTTCTCATTCCCACGGCAGAAGTACCGGTGACAAATCTTCATCGAGAAGAGATGCTGACAATGGAATCTTTGCCGACAAAGTATGTGGCCTACACACCATGCTTCCGCCGTGAAGCCGGATCATACGGCGCAGACACACGCGGTCTCATGCGCATACATCAATTTGATAAAGTTGAAATGGTTAACCTGGTTGACCCTGAGACTTCATATGAAGTACTTGAGATGCTGGTAAATGAAGCTGAGGACGTGCTGAAGGCCCTTGAATTGCCATATCGTGTGCTGACCCTGGCTACCGGAGATCTCTCTTTTGCAGCAGCCAAGTGTTATGATCTGGAAGTCTGGGCACCTGCACAAGATCGCTGGCTTGAGGTTTCTTCTTGTTCTAACTTTGAGGATTTCCAGGCGCGTCGTATGAACATGCGGTTTCGTCGTGAAAAAGGTGCCAAACCGGAGTTTATACATACATTGAATGGCTCCGGCCTTGCCCTTCCACGTACAGTCATTGCCATTCTGGAAAACTATCAGACCGATGAAGGAACAGTTATTGTGCCAGAAGTTCTTAGAAAATATATGGGCACAAACATTATAAAATAAAGATTGAACATTAAAAATAATTAGATCAAATAAAGCCGCCTCGATTTACCGGGCGGCTTTAACAATTACCATATTACTTAGTTATTACACAAAATAAATTAACACCATTTGGTTCAGATTCTACTTCAATATCACTGACAGGCAACCCCGTCTCCCTTACAATTTCCACAAGTTCCTGTGCGCTTCGGTGAATAAGGTACCATTGCCCGATAAGTTCCATACCCTTACGCGTTGGATTATATGGACCAAAGTTGCCGAAAATTATACGTCCGCCATCTTTAAGGTGTCGCCATACACGTTTTAAAAGCAAGACAATGGTGCGTCTGTCCAGATAATCAAAGAGACCGGCAGACCATATAAGATCATATTGACGATCAGATTTAATCTTGAATACGTTAGCCTCGTCCAGTTGCACATGGTCGCTATGAGGCAGCTCTTCCAATAGTTGACGCGCATAGGCGATAGCTTGAGGCTCCTGATCTACACAGTGGAAGAACATGTTGTGTCCGTTTTGAGAGATCTCAAATGTCTCCACCACATCACGACATGAACCACATGCCAAATCGAGAACATCAATGCGTTGTTCCGTGGAATGAGCAAGATCAATACACTTCTTAATAAAAAATGATTTTCGATTTCTCACTGCTTCAGCAGCTTCATAACTATGGAATAAACGATCAAAAAGATTCCCATGACCTTCATCGGCACATCTACCCGTGTAAATCCAGTCAATCAGTTTAAAATCACCGGCATATCCAAGAGGTTTATTACGAGTACGCTGATGCATCACACTATCTTCTATAAGCTGACAACGTTTAAAAAAATCATCTTTCAAGGCATTTTTATCATCACTATCATCAATGAGATCGGCAATATGATCAATTCGATCAAAAAACTCTGTCCGGTATTGGTCCAGGTTCGCCTCATCGATAGTATCTAGAAAATTCTCAAACGCCTTGAATTCTGTATAAATCGGAGCTGACATCTGGCCTCCCTAAGGCAAATAACCATCCGCAACATAAATTCAAAGTAATAAGTACCTATAGGAAAGCAATCTCCATGCCATAGTAATATTAAATAAAATTTCCTCTCATATTCTATTATTATTACGAGAGTTATCGATAATTATAAATTTATAATTTTATTCTTGCCTAAAAAAAATAGGCCGAGATCCAACCATACATAATATACAGCATGCTTGGTATTCGTTCGGCCACAATACTAATTAATATAAAAGTTTTAAATTTTTTCAGTTATCAAAGAGTCCTCTAATTTTCAGGTTCAAGGATTCCAAAGTAAAAGGTTTTTGCAGGAAATTGATATCATCTTTATCCAGACCATGACGCTGAATCATGCTATCCACATGACCGGTCATATATAATATTTTTGTCTCTGACCGGATGATGGCCATTTGTTTTGCCAGTGCCGGCCCATTCATCTGGGGCATTATCATGTCTGTTAATAACATATCAATTTTACCCTGATATGCTTCTGCCATATGTAAAGCTGAACGGCCTTCAGAGGCCTGCATTACAGTATAGCCCTGTCGTTTAAGAATACGTGCCGTAAGTGAGCGTACAGCTTCTTCATCTTCAACTAAAAGTATTGTCTCTTTTCCCTCGGGGAGCTGCATTAATTCACTCTTGTGAACAGGTGCTGAATCTACTACTTCTGTCAAAGGCAAATATATTTTAAATGATGTCCCCTGCCCCAGTTCACTATAAACAAGAACATCACCCTTGGATTGCTTGATAATACCATAGACAGATGCAAGTCCTAAACCTGTTCCCTGCCCCTTTTCTTTTGTAGTGAAGAAAGGTTCAAATATTTTGGACTTGATATTCTGCGACATGCCAGTGCCAGTATCAATAACAGTCATCTGTGCATAGGTACCTGTGTCCAGTGAGAGCTTTCCAAGGCGGCAATAATCTTCATCTAAAACAACATTGGCAGTACGAATAACAAGACGCCCTCCTTCAGTCATAGCATCACGGGCGTTTACAGCAAGGTTTAAAATAATCTGTTCAATTTGAACGGGATCTGCCAGTACAGGCCCTAATTCATCATGCAAGTCAATCATTAATTCAATGTTTTCACCAATTAATCTACGTAACATTTTCTCAGTGTCACGTATTATTACATTCAGATTGACTACCTTGGGTTGAAGAATTTGGCGACGGCTGAATGCCAGTAGCTGCTTCACCAGCTCAACAGCTCTGTTACCTACATGAAAAATCGAATTCAGATCTTCATAGATCATACTCTTTTTATCTACAGTATCCATGGCCAACTGACATGTTCCCAGAATAGCTGTTAAAATATTATTAAAATCATGTGCAATACCACCTGCAAGCTGACCGACTACGGCCAATCTCTCTGATTGAATCAAACGTTGTGACCGTTCCTGTACCTGTACTTCCAACTCCTCCGCATGACTACTTATTTTAATATGAGCGGCCTTAAGTCGGTGATTTGACAGCCATGCCCGATAGCGATGATAAAAATGAAACTGAGAAGCTGCCAAACCGATTACAATAGTTGACAGTATAAAAAAATTATTGGAGATAAAAATAGTAAGTTGATCACTTTCAAGGATCAGTACATTAGGTATAAAATATGCCAGCCATGAAATGGAAAAAATTATAACACCCTCCAGAAGGGTAAGAGGCAGCAAGATACCAAATCCAAGTAAAGGAAGATTTATACCGGCATAATATGCATCAGCAGGCCCTTGATCAATTCGGCACATTAAAGAAATACTGGAGGCAACTACAATTGTCAGTACAGCTCCCAATTGATAAGAGTATTTTGGACCGAATGGCTGTTTGATAAGCCAGTAGATAAAAAATGAGAAAACGGTTACAGCCATACGTATGGCAAAAAACTCCCAATAATACTCACTTTTAAACAAACCGTCCAATACACCAAAAATTGGAACCAATAAGCCCGCCAAAAGAGCACCAACTCTGACAGCATTGCACAGTGCCTCTTTTCTGACAGGTTCATATTCCGGATCCAGCCGCCTGGAAGGCAGCATCTCCAGTATAACACGCATTTTATTTATCATTTGATTCATTGTCTATATACTCTATATATTAATTAAGCGGGCATATCTCTTGGAAAGGAAATCTTAAGAGAGATCTTGTCCAGATTCACAATACGGTTAAGTGATGAGACCAGTGCCTCAGCATCAGGCCCGGCGGATCTACGATTCCATTTATCTATATCATCTACAAAATAACGGCAACAGATTTTACCGGCAGCCTCTTCCCAGATTTCATAATTGACCGCACCCCAGGATTGTTGAATCGGCCAATAAAAGGCTTGCCATTTTTCATAATCATCAATATCCATTTCATCTCTAAATATATTTCTGTAAGTGATTATCGCTTCATTCATTAGATACATCCCAATCCTTTTCGATTTGAAAATTTCATATTCAACCTGAAAACCATAATTTTTATATCATAACGTTTTATCAGCCTCTGAATTTACATTTATTAGTACTTGTTTTTTATGACGTTAAGACTTCTTTGACAAGCTTCATAGTAGCGTGACACTTTATTAGCATGCAAAGTGTGTACCACAAAAGCGATATCATTTTAAAATCTTGTACTGCTGTTTGGTTAAATTGGATGCTGCCCGTTTTAACTTATTCAACAAATCATATCGGTCTTCTTTTTAAAGCTGCTCCCGTATCTTCCTGGAAGTAAAATTCTTAAAGTTTCTCATTATTTCGGATAAATTCACACTATCATCATCATAATATCATGCATGTGGCACAGCCCCTGTGAAACAACGCCCGGAGACTGTTGAAAAACCCCGGGTGTCATCTTTTTGACCCGGGTGTTTTTATGATTTGCCTGTTATTATTGAATTTAGACACCCGGTGATGTCGTATAAAGAACGACAACAACCGGGGTCTACCCTTTTTCAACAGTCTCCCGGGGACACCGCCCCAGGGCGATCAAATATACAGAAATGTATGGCAGTATATTCGACATTAGGTAATTTATTTTCAATAGAATCTTTTCAAAAGCTTACTTTTTTTTTGCTTTTACAATCTACAAGTTTTTCTAACAGGTCGGGAATAACGCCAGCCATCAAGCGCGCCTGATGACGACACTTGAATGGAGCATGGTTGGCATCTATATCCTTAGTTCTATTTTCGGAAATCGAACTTCATGGGAAATTGTGATCTTCACGTATTTGAATCCTGCTTTTAGTTACGGGGTTCTTTTTGGTCGCTTGTCTAACTTCTTTTTTGCCTTTTGTGCCTCTTTACTTTTCTTCTGTTTCTGACTCTTGTTCTTATCCTTCTTGCCGCCTTTGTCTCCCATTGTGTACATCCTTTCATGTTATCAATCATTTTTACGATCGCCCTGGAGCTGTGCCCCCGGGCGATCAAAGTAGCGGTCAGCTTGAACCGCCCAAAATATTTCTGCTACTGAATTAATGAATTTATAAATTTGGTACTTATCCAATAAATGCCTTCGTTTTTTTTGTAAAACAAATATTTACCGTCTGCGCTAAAGGTTGGCCCACCTGCTGATCCGTTGTTAACTTTAACGCCCAGGCTTTGAGGTTCAGTCCAATCGTTATCTCCTTTCTGAAATGAAACAAGAAGTATTCTTTCACCATCGGGATGAGGTTTTGTTGACGAGAAAATTATATAGCTTTCATCAGGTGAAATTGCCGCATGATAATCTCCGTGTTCACTGTTAATAATTGGCCCGAGGTTTCTAACGTTCCTAAACTTGCCATTAATCCAATCTGCACGATAAAGATCAATCTCTCCGTAGCCACCCTCTCGGTGTGACTGAAAGAAAAGATTACCTTTTAGAGAGACAGAAGGATAGGCTTCCCATTTTACGTTGACCTCTTTCCCGGTGAATCCAGGTTCCGACCAACCTTTTTCAGTTTTCGTTAAATAGTAAATTCCACCCAGTGAGTCCAGTGCCGGATTGTCGGTCATATAAAATAGATATTTTCCATTCGGCGAGAAGTAAACATCAACATCCGAGTATTTACCTGAAAAGTGTGCCGTTTCAGGGTATGTCCATTCACCATCAATAAACTTCATAGTCTTTATCTCATATGCAGGTTCAGGATTCTCCTCAGTGCGTTTAATATAAGAGAAAAACAATTCGGTCCCATCTGGAGAAAATGCTAGATTGAAACTTCTTTTGCGGTTGTATTCATTATCGAAAAATTTACTGATTTCAAGTTTTTGTGCTGTTGAATTTGGTGGTGTTAGCCCAGCGAAATATTCTGATTCATTCTTTGAACAGAATAATAACAAGGTAATCAGGATAAGTATGCAAGAGAGAGTTCTCATTAAAACCTCCGATTGTATGAATTGCTTATTATACGATCGCCCTGGGGCTGTGCCCCTGGGCGTTTATGCTTTAGGGGGCTGAACCCCCTACTACATAATCAATCCTTTGTCAATTTTGATACGTGTATCATCGCCGTCAATCCAGTTCCGGGCACTGCTGTTTGGATAAATTGGATGCTGCCCGTTTAAACTTTTTCAACAAATCATGTCGGTCTTCTTTTTAAAGCTGCTCCCGTATCGTCCTGGAAGTAAAATTCTTAAAGTCTCTCATTATTTCGAATAAATTCACACTATCTTCATCATAATATCATGCATGGGGCACAGCCCCAGTGTAATCAATATACCTAAATTTTAATACCGGTAGTAATCAGGAAAAAGCACCCCCGCCCCATTGTACCCTTATCAAATTGTGGGTTACTGATCGTGGTAGGATAATAGATTTCAGCATTAAAGATATTGGTTAATTTTAGATTCAAAAACATCCCGTCAATCAAAATATTATCAAACCGAATATTGAATCCGGCGGTAAAAAGACCATCCACCTTGCGCCCAATCCTTCCCTTATATGGATCGCCGAGTGGAACAACAGGTAAATTCTCTTCAGAAATATTCTCAAAGCTCCAGGCAGTTTCCATGGCACCGACATATCTTCCAGATATCGAGAAGACAATATTATTCGCGATAGTGTGGGAAGCTCGTATGTACCCTAATAATTTTGGTGAATATCCCAAAGCGATGTTTTCAAATCCCACCTGCTTATTTTGAGACTCCTGATAAGTGACACTTAAATCTAAAGAACTGTTTCTTGTAGGATATGAATTAATCGAAACCTCTGCTCCATTGGTTGAGACTTTGCCTGCATTTGAGCTTGCTATTAACAATCCTTGAACAGGATCCAGCACATTTAGCCTGGAAATCAGGTTATTGAGATCATTGTGGAATATCGAAACATTTGCATAGAAGGCCGCAGAAAAAGCTGCACTATAATTCAGTTCAAATGTTTGGATTTCAGCAGGCAAGAGTGGAGTTGTTCTGGAAAAAACTAAATCGAGATTAGCATTGGCTGAAGGTTGTTTTATTGCTTTCCCGTATAATAATTTTAGCACATGATTTTGATCTATATTGTATAATAATGCCATGCGTGGAATTAATTCTATTTTGTTAACCGGTTTGAATGAATAGGATGAGTATATAGGTGGAAGTGGATATGTGGCTGTACCTGAATATTGAGGTTGAGTAACAATAATTTCATAGGGTTGCATGTTCTCGGCTCTGAGACCCAATGTTACATTTATTTTATTGCTTAATTGAAAATCGCTTTGAATAAAAAAGGCATGACTAACAATTTCCTGAATGGTTATCTCTACATCAGAAAATTTGAAAGGAGGGTAGTCAGCAACAACATGAAAATCATCAACCCAGCGTGTACTTATACCCGCGGTTAATTTTAAAACTGAGGATGGTGTATAATATGCATTCAGTTCATAATCTGAGACACTCATTCTGGCCCAGTTGTTTGTATATCCTTGCTTAAAAAAGAGTTCATTATCTACCCAATGATTTTCAAAAGCATATGTAAACCTGCCCTTGACTCCTAGCTGTGGAGAAATCTCTTTTTGATATCCACCGGAAAAAGTGGCAACATTATGGTAAACCATGTTCCCATCACCTGCCCCAAATATCGTTTCGACAGAATTCTTGTTACTATTAACTAACGAGAGATTGAAATCAAATGTTTTATATTCACCCGCGAAATTGAAATACCTCCGCTTGGTTTTTAACAATCCTTTTGTTGAGGTTGTTTGTAAATTCCATCCATGTTCCGCAACCGGGAGAATCGCGATTGAATCTGCTGACATAAGTTTGCTAAAAGGGACATCAATACCATCATCTGAGAAATATTGCCCGCTAAAGTTATATTTAAATTCCCCATGTCGCCCCTGTAGTTGAGCATATAATTTTCGCAGGTTATTTGCACCCACTGATGTTGAAACTGTGACCTGAGGTTTCTCGAGTTCATATCCGGTCGTAATGATGTTGATTGCTCCAAAGAACGCTCCACTACCATAAATGACTGACATGGGACCACGAATTACTTCAATTCTATCGATAGCTCCAACCGGTACAGCAATTTTCTCAGTGGGGTAAGAATTATACATGGCATCGCTTTTCTGGGACACACCATTTATCATTATAATAACATCATTAAAGGCACCTGTTGAGAAATATCCTCTGATACCATAATTCTTTGTTCCGGTCCAGATGTAATCATCGATTAGATAGAGTCCGGTTACATTTTCTAAAATTTCTTCTACACTACTATAACCGAATGTTTTAATATCTTCTCTTGTTATAATCACAACACTGGCTGGTATATCGCTTACTTTCTGAGGTCTTTTACCGGCGGTACTGATTTCAACAGCCATCAATTCTTCGAGTGACATTTTTAACAGCTCATTTACTTTTGTCCCGGAATCATCCTGAGCAGAGAGAGATGGTACAAATAATAGCAGGACGAACGCGAGACTGAGGCATAGAGATAATCGTATAGGATACTTTGGAGATTTGAAACATCTTTTAAGCATATCATCCTCCAAATGGATGGACTGTTAATCAAAAATAGTCATTGCAACGTTTTAAATAAACGACAGGTGACCATGACAATGAACAATCACTCGTGTGGCACGTGCCTTTAGGCCGTTCAAACTTATTCAACAAATCATGTCGGTCTTCTTTTAAAAGCTGCTCCCGTATCGTCCCGGAAGTAAAATTCTTAAAGTCTCTCATTATTTCGGATAAATCCACACTATCTTCATCATAATATCATGCATGGGGCATAGCCCCTGTGAAACAACGCCCGGGAGCACAGCCACAGGGCGATCAAGTAGAAATTGCAGATACTCTTTATATATCATTGAAAACGGTGAAGGCGCATATCTATAATTCATTCCAGAAAACCGGGGTTAGCAACCGGACCCAGTTGGCCCAGTTGTTTCCGCGGTCGTGAACTTGATGTTTTCCATAAAATATTTTACTACAGAGCTCCATCCATGCAGATTCCTTGGTTCGCTCGGTGTCGCTGTGTTTAAAATCCTTTTACAATGCAAGCCTGTAGAACAAATAAAGAGTTATCCTACAGGCTTGCATTGTAAGCAGATTTGTTCTTATCGTAACAGTGTCACTTTTTGCGATCTCACCGTTGCTCCGGCCCGGAATACAAGCAGGTAAAGACCACTTGACACCTGATTCCCCCTTGAGTCGACTCCCTGCCAATCCAGATTATAACGACCCGGTTGTTGATACTCGTTAGCTACCAAAACTTTCACCTGTCTCCCGTTGATATCATAGAGAGAAAGGTTAACGATTTCATCTTTTGATAAACTGTACGTGATTGTCGTATGAGGATTAAATGGATTGGGGTAGACAGGTTCAAGTTCAATAGAAGTTGGTATTGTTGAACCGGGTTCCTCATCTTCGACATCTGAAGAGGGATCAAGATTTAGAATTGTAAAATATCTTGAACCAATTCCATCGGTATTGCCGGCATTGTCTGATGCTGTCCATTGAATATGGTGCACACCATTTGAATATTCAGTTGTATTCAGTTCAAAAGATGCTTCTGCCCCGCTGGCATTATGATAATCTGGCAGAAGAGATGCTATATCTTCTCTATAAATATTGTAGGTAGGATTACCAACCTTCACTCCGTCGACATACACATATATCGTAGAACCATCTTGGGGAATCGTGTTTGGTTGAGGAGTAAGCACCCATCCTCTATTGACATAATTTGTACCTGAAGCAATCCCACCTTGCTCAGGTGTGTCAATGGCCCCAAACGGCTTTACAGCATTGGCATTATCTACATGGATCGTTTTGGTACCCAGCGAGACTTCATTTGATTCACGGTCAATCGCAATAGCTTCAAGATTATAGGTGCCATTTGGCATGAAATTCGTCAATAGCATGTAGCCCCAACCGGCCTTATAATTCCTGGGATAATCGGGGTAAGCCTGGGCGACATCAGGACGGCTTCCCTCAATAAGGAGGGCATCACCTATATATTCTCGGTTTGCTCCTCCTGCATCCTCTTTAAATATTTGTACTGTCTCAACTTCGATGTCATCCAAAGCCCATCCAGCTACCGGGATAGAGCCGGAAAAGGTTGAACCCGACATTGGGATATCAAACGTTCCAAATGGTGGTGAAGATTGATCATGAACCTGTAATTCGACCGTAACAGTCTCAGGATCATTGATTGCACCCGGGGAAGAGATAGAAAGTGAGCCGGTATATGTACCCGGCATTAATCCAACAGGGTCAACCCATACCTTCATAACATCTGTGTTTATCGCTGATCCTGGTTCAACCTTGAGCCAGTCCTGGTCTGAGGTTGTTGTCCAATTCATGACATCGGTGCCAGCATTTTCAACAAACAGCTTTTGGGGAGAAGTGACAGCATTCGTGAGTTGACTTCCGAAATGAAGCTTGTCGCGATGGGGAGAAATGATTGGCTGTGCATCAGCAGTGATGAGATTAAACATCATTGTCAGGACGTAGAAAAATAATAATCCGGCTAAATTCTTATTTAACATGATTAATTCTCCTTTGGAAATGATGGTTCAACATGGTTGTAGATCTGAAGCATAATGATAAAACGATATGTACAGCCTGACGATCTCGGACACAGGATTGTCCGGGTTGATCGGGCTATTGTTGCATGTAGGATGAAAAGTAATGTAGTCATTTAGAAATAGATAGTCAAACATTTACTGCACACAAGACTGCTGCGCGAGATCGTGGATCACAGGGTGGACTTAAATATAAACAGCCACAGATTAACACCGATGAAACACAGATTAAAAAAATTACTACATCCTATCTATGTAAATCAATGTTAATCCGTGGCCAATAAAACATTCCAAAATCAAGAAACTTTCTATTTCATTAAAATCGTCTTATTATGTTTCTGAATCACCTTCCCATCGGCAGAATCTGTAGAGCGGACCTGTGGCCCAACATTACCCTATCTCTACTGTTTTAGCATGATGCAACACCTAAAATAATATCATTAATTTTTTGTGATCTCTATTTGTAACTTCGTATTAGCGGTACATGCATTGATGCTGAGAATATCCCATGGCAAAGTAGCACCACTATTTTGACTATGTAATATATTATTATTTAATTTATCGCATACTTCAGGTCCTTCAACCGTAAAGCGGTCTCTCCACGGCTCGATGGGAATATCATGCCCTGATAGCCCAGATTCTGACGTACCATATAAAGGATTATAAGCAGTATGATCGACAGATCTATAGACAGAGAATGTCAGGACACTATCAAGATTATCATTGAATTCTACACTTAAATTACGATCGCCCTGGGGCTGTGCCCCATAAGCACTAAGATAAGAAATATTTTTGATTCTCCATAATCTCCATTTTTAAAGATCTCTTTCTGGGTGGCTCCCTGAGTTTTCTTGATATGTCATTCCATCTACCTATACATTGTAACAATGCGGTTTAATGGTTTTAGCTCTTTTTCTAACAGGTAATTTTTGGCAATTGATACATCTGATCTTCTTATTTTTCCCTTTGGTAAATTTTTCCAAGAAGTTAATCCCATTTTATCTTTCTTATGGTCGGCTCTTGAAATTATTATTTCTGCAGCGGTTTGGTTTGTAATTGCCCAGTGTAGTTTGTTTTGAACAGTTGCAAAAAATGCTTTTGTAGTTTCAGAATTATAGTCGTAGTCGATACTGCATTCGGAATAAATATCTGTAATTTGCTGATACATTCGCCTTTCGCTACTACGAATATCCCGGATTTTTTCGAGCTGTTCTTTAAAGTAATCTTCACCAAAAATTGGTTGTGGGTTTTTCAAGCGCTCCACATCCATTGTATAACCTTTAATAATAAATTCTTGCAAAACTTTGGTCGCCCAAATTCTAAATTGTGTTGCTCTGTTTGAGTTTACCCTGTAACCTACCGCTATTATCGTATCAAGATTATAAAATTTAGTTGGTTTATTTTGTGTTTTATCAGCAATAGCGCCATGCTGAGTGGTTATTTCCAAAATGGAAACAACCACT